>JBBRGL010000221.1:0-4955 GCA_038240675.1 Peptostreptococcales bacterium | reverse complement strand
CACTCAAATCAAGATTTCAGTATCGACTTTCGGTTTTAAGCAATCAGCATCATACATTAAATGCAACACTCAAATCATGAGCATAAAGTGACCTAAACGGGTCTCGACCCCAAAACAATCACTCCCATACAACCGTCCCACGCGAAGTGCCGAACAACCCTTACGATTCACTCTGCTATTCTAAAGATACAGTGTTTCAGGACATTTTCCGTCTCTCGCGAAGCAACGAACTACCCTTCTGATCGCTATGCCATACTAAAGTTGTGATAATTTAGGACGTTTTCGAATACACATCACATACATTTATTGAAGTTGTGGCACATTAAATGATATATTAGAGTTGAAGGCATTACTTAACAAAATAATTTATCATTACGGTTAAGGGGCTCATATGAAATTAATTCAAGGCAATAGCTTCTACTATCCCTCTCAAGTTGTTATTGGCGGCTATAAAATTGATAACCAACTTGTACTGATTGATTCTGGAAACGATGATTCAAGTGTTCGAAAAGCGATTCGTGATTTTAGCGAGGTGAATGTAATTGCTTTGTTCAACACGCATTCCCATGCAGATCATTGTGGTGGGAATGCGTACATTCAAAAGCAATACAATCCACCAACCTTTGCACCCACTCTTGAAAAGTCATTTATTGAAGCACCTATTCTCGAACCCACTTATCTTTACGGCGCTTATCCTTTGCAAATTTTGCAAAATAAATTTCTTATGGCAAAACCATCTGTTGTGACGCATCTCGTTACTTCGGAAGACCCTATTGAGATTCCTTTTAGTGATGGAAATCAACCTTTTACACCAGTATCACTTCCTGGTCATTCGCCAAACCAGTATGGGTTTGTCACACCAGATGGCATCGCCTATCTTGGAGACGCTCTGATTTCTGCAGAAATGATTGCAAAGCATCCCCTGCTTTTTACTTATAATGTGACGGAACATCTTGAGTCCTTAAAAAAACTAGAGTCACTTGCTGCGAATGGTTATGTCATTGCACATGGTGGGTATTATGACGCTATCAAAAGCCTTATTCTATCCAATCTAAATGCCATGGAGATGACATTAGAGTCTCTTAGGAAGTGTGTCTTTGAAAAACCATCGACTTTTGATTTACTTCATGAACACTTATGTTCTCTGTATAATCTGACTGAAAATGTACCTCAAAACCGACTTAATCGCTCTGTAATCCACGCACATGTAAGACATCTCGTTGATTTAGGAGAACTTTCTATTTACTCTGAAAAAGGCAAACTATTTTTATCTAGATGATTAAAGACTGTTATACGAGGTATACTTTTTATATGGAGGTGATTTAATGAAAAAAATAATTATTTCAGTTATAGGAATAGTATTGATTGTAATTCTAATGGTGTCTTGCACACCTGCGCCAAAAACCGATTCAGCAGCTACAGAAGCACCTACAGTTTCTCAAACGGATCCCTTGGAACTGACACTTGAGGAACTGAAATCGTACAATGGTCAGAACAATATGCCAGCGTATATCGCTTATGAAGGCAAAATTTATGATGTTTCAAACATTCCTGAGTGGGCTGCCGGTAAGCACAATGGTAATACAGCTGGCATTGATGTAACCGAACGCATCAAAAATGCGCCACACGGAAATTCTAAAATTAAAATTTTGACGCAAGTCGGTGTTCTGAAATAGCGCATCATCTAAAAATTGCCTAGTCTTTTGTGAGAGACTAGGCAATTTTTTATCTTATACTCTAAACTTTAAGGTCAACTTCTAAGTTCATCTGTTCTTTAAAACGCTCAAGGATAGGTGTAATGTACTCAAACATGAATTCATCCACTTGCTCAGGCGCTCGTCCTACGTAGAGGATGGGATCCATGAGTTGGCTAAGTTCGGTTTCGGTTAGATTGTAGAGGGTATCCCCTGCTATGCGCTGCATAAGGTCGTTTTCTTTGCCGTCCATTTTGACGCCTTTAGCGGCTTCCATAGAATGGACACGTAAGCTTTCGTGTAGTTCTTGTCTGTCCCCGCCTTTTTTGACTGCGCCCATGATGATGTTTTCAGTCGCCATAAAGGGAAGTTCGCTCATGACGCGTCTGTGGATGACTGATGGGTAAACCACAAAATTTGAAGCGATGTTGAAACAGATATCCAGCATAGCATCAACGGCCAAGAAACATTCAGGTATGCAGATACGGCGATTTGCAGAGTCATCTAAAGTGCGCTCAAACCACTGGGTTGAGACGATTAAATTGCTGTTTTGAGAGGCTGTCAGTACATACTTTGCAAGGGATGAAATGCGTTCGCTGCGCATTGGATTGCGTTTATAAGCCATTGCAGAGGATCCAATTTGATCTTTTTCAAAAGGCTCCTCAAGTTCTTTAAGGTGTTGTAGGAGGCGAATGTCATTGGTCATTTTGTGAAGGCTCGCCGCGATGCCAGCAAGTGAATTGAGGACCAAGCTGTCCACTTTTCGTGTGTAAGTTTGGCCAGAAACCGGAATGCTTTTGTTGAAATGAAGGCGTCTAATCACCTCTTGGTCAAGGGCGACAACTTTTGCATGATCGCCTTCAAAGAGTTCAAGGAAGCTGGCTTGAGTGCCAGTAGTCCCTTTGACGCCTCTGAGCATGAGTATATCGATCAGACGATCGATTTCATCAAAATCAATCAATAAATCCATCATCCAAAGGGTTGCACGTTTGCCCACTGTCGTCAACTGTGCAGGTTGAAAATGCGTAAAACCCAGCGTGGGCATGTCTTTGTAGGATACTGCAAATTCACCTAATGCTTTTAAGTTGTTCACTATTTTTTTGCGAACAAGAACTAACGCTTCTTTCATCACGATGATATCCGTATTGTCCCCTACATAAGCGCTGGTGGCCCCAAGGTGAATGATTGGTTTAGCCAGTGGACATTGTTCGCCATATGCGTGAACGTGGCTCATAACATCATGCCGCGTCTTTTTTTCATAGTATGCAGCGCGGTCATAATTGATGTCATCCTGAAAAGCTTTGAGTTCATCAATTTGTGCCTCTGTAATGGGCAAACCAAGAGCTTTTTCCGACTCTGCAAGAGCGACCCAAAGTTTTCTCCAAGTTGTAAATTTTTTGTCAGCAGAAAACAAGAACTGCATCTCATCACTGGCGTACCGTGTACATAAGGGATTTTCATAGCGGTTTGTCATGTGGTGCTCCTTTGTCTTTTATAGACTGCGCTTAGGCAACATCTTTATTTCTACTTTGATTATAAATGACTAACCCGAACATTTCAAGAAAACAACTGATTATCATTCGGAAATAGTAAGTATAAAAAAAAGCCCGAAGGCTTTTTTTATTTTGCATAATCGATCACGCGTGTTTCACGAATGATATGAACTTTTATTTGACCTGGGTAATCCAATTCTTGCTCCACACGTTTCGTAATGTCTCGCGCCAATAGGACCATTGCAGCATCATCGACTACTTCTGGTAATACCATGATTCTAATCTCTCTACCCGCTTGGATTGCAAATGATTTTTCGACGCCTGGGTAAGAGTTTGAAATAGCCTCAAGAGTTTCTAAACGCTTGATATAAGAGTCAAGTGTTTCGCGTCTTGCGCCAGGTCTTGCAGCGGAAATTGCATCTGCTGCCGTGACGAGAATCGCTTCAATACTTTCAGGTTCATAATCACCGTGATGTGTACTCATAGCATGTATGACTTGACGTGTTTCTTTGAATTTCTTAAGAAGATTCATACCAATTTCAATATGTGTGCCTTCTACTTCGTGATCGACTGCTTTTCCAATATCATGTAAAAGACCTGCCCGTTTTGCAGTTTTTACATCCACTCCGAGTTCAGTGGCCATTATTCCAGCCAAGTGAGCGACTTCGATTGAGTGCTTCAGTACATTTTGTCCGTAGCTTGTTCTATACTTCAAGCGGCCTAGAAGTCTGACAAGTTCAGGATGAAGATTGTGTATACCTACTTCGAAAGTAGCATTTTCACCTTCTTCTTTGATTTTTTGATCAATTTCTTTTTTTGCTTTTTCCACCATTTCTTCAATACGCGCTGGGTGAATTCTTCCGTCTGCAATTAATTTCTCAAGTGCAACGCGTGCGATTTCACGGCGAATCGGATCAAAGGATGAAAGAATAACAGCTTCAGGTGTATCATCGATGATTAAGTCTACACCTGTCAATGTTTCGAGAGCTCTGATATTGCGTCCCTCACGACCGATGATGCGACCTTTCATTTCATCATTGGGAAGGCCCACAACAGAAACAGTTGATTCTGCCACGTGGTCAGCAGCACATTTTTGGATTGCGTAAGAAATAATTTCTTTGGCTTTCTTATTGGCTTCTTCCTTCGCTTTTGATTCAATTTCTTTAATCATAATAACAGCATCATGACGGACGTCTTTTTCAATATCTGCTAGCAAGAAGTTTTTGGCTTCTTCAGCAGTAAAACCAGAAATACGCTCGAGTTCAGTAGTCTGTTTGACAACGACAGCATCTGCATCAGAAAGTTTCTTTTCAACTTCTTTGAAGCGTTTGCCCAGTTCTTCATCCTTCTTTTCAAGGTTGTCAGATTTCTTATCAAGTTGTTCTTCTTTTTGAAGATTTCTGCGCTCAAGTCTTTGAATCTCGCTTCGGCGTTCTTTGTTCTCTTTTTCTACTTCTGCTCGCATGAGGAGAACTTCTTCCTTTGTTTCGAGAAGTTTTTCCTTTTTGACTGTTTCGGCTGCTTTTTTAGATTCTGTCACAATTTCAGCTGCGCGAATTTCAGCACTTTTAATTTTCTTTTCTGCGATATTTTTTCTGATAATATATCCGACTGCGCCACCTAGAGGTATTGCAACGACAACTATTCCAATATATATTATAAGATCTGGAATCTGCTTCACCCCCCCTATTGTTTAGTTTAGTTACATTTTTATCTATGATTAGAGTGTCAAAAGTAAGTTTCTCGAATATTCATACCACATATAGTT
>JBBRGL010000220.1:0-4991 GCA_038240675.1 Peptostreptococcales bacterium | reverse complement strand
CCCACAATTTCTTTTTCTTTCATACCGGATACTTTACCAATAAGAAGTGACATGATAAAGAAAAGAACAGTCATTTGCCCAAACCACCAATCACCAAGTGCTGCAGACTGGGTTTTAACGGCATCATAGTTGTCCCAGTAGGTCGCTGCTGTATTGGGCTCAAATCCTAGAATACGGATGTTTTGAGCGAGCCAATTGTAAGCATTGTCAAAGATCATAATATCGAATTTGTTAGCCCATGGGATAACGCCTAAGACCATAATGAGAAAAGTTAGGCCAAAGAGGACGAGGACACTTTTTCTTTTTGTTGTAAACTCAGGAATTTCCTTTTGTTCGCCTAAGAAGTGCTTCTCATTGTCGAGTTTGTCACTATATACTAAAGATTTGGTAGGGTCTTTTTTAACTTTTGAAGCATAGTTCATGACGAATAGAATACCAATGAGTTGGATGATAATCAGCATTGCAAATCGCAGAACAATGCCTTCACCAACGCCTATTTCTGCAGCTGCCGAGGCTGCGCCAGTGGCAAAGGGGTTGACTGTTGAAGAGAGGACTCCTAGACCAGCGCCGAGCAAAACCACCGATACTGCTGTAATAACATCATAGCCTGCCGCTAAAAATACAGGTATGAGTATGGGATAAAAGGCAATTGTCTCCTCTGCCATGCCAAAAGTAGTACCGCCAATACCGAAGAGAATCATCAGTATGGGAATTAAGAGTATTTCTTTGCCTTTTAGTTTTTGGATAATAGAACCAATCGCTGCATCAATAGCTCCAGTTTTGAGAACGACGCCAACAAAGCCGCCGATGACAATGACAAACAGTGCAATATCCACGGCGTTGAAAAAACCTTCAACGGGTGCTGCAAGAACATCATAGATGCCTTGTGGTGTAGATTCAATTTGGTGATAAACCCCGTCTACATATTCTCCAGCTGGAACAAACCAGGTCAGTATTGCAATAAAGGCAATGATAATAAAAAGAATTGTATACGCTGTTGGCATTTTAAATTTTTTCATTTTCTGCTCCTTCTTTCCGTGTCAGTGCGTAAATGGCATTGATATAAATCTCAGTGGATTTAATCAGGTCGTCGAGGTTGATGTTTTCATTGGCTTGGTGTTCTGTTTTGGGGGTGCCAGGTAATACTGCCCCAAAAGCAACACAGTTATCCATTGATCGGGCATAAGTCGCACCGCCAGAAATGAGGGGTGTAGAATCAAGTCCGGTACAGTCTTCATAGACGGCGCGCAAGCGTTTAATCAGATGATTTTCTATGGGGATATAAATGGCGGCTAAATAGTCAAATTCTTCATACGTGAGATGGTGCGCCTGAGCTCTTTCTATTAAACGTGCTACAAAGTCTTCTTTTTTATAAGTGACAGGCATTCTGACGTCTATTCCAATTTCAACTGTGTCTTCTGTGAAACAAACTGTGCCTACATTGAGGGTAAAACCACCCGACACATCTTGGAACTCACCGATGATATGTTCAGCACTAAAAGTGAGTCCAATTTCGTCTGCAATAAAACGTATGGCATCAGAATTGACGCATTGGTTGATCGCTAGTGCCAAATGATTGATGGCGTTCACACCTAAGTCTGGGTGCGCAGCATGGGCTGCCTTGCCAATACTTGTGAGGGTGTCGCCACTTCTGCTGTATTCGAATTTTGATTTCACCAGATAAGCTTCAATGGGGTCTGCAAATTTGGACGTGAGAGATGCTTTGTCTGGGACAGCATTGAGCGCACCGCCTGCCTCAAAACGGAGAGGGCTTGTATTAGGTCCTTTTAAGAAGCACTGCAGGAGTCCCTTTTCAGCATAGATCAATGGGAAAATGGAATCGGGTGTAAATCCGTAGTCTGGTTTTTCTTCTTTCGCCATATATTTTTTGATGCCTCTCCAGAGGTTTTCTTCATCAGTTCCAAAAATAAAGCGAAGTCGTTGTTCAAAAGTATAACCTTGATCGATAAGGTACTTAACGGCGTACAAGCAAGCGACAATCGGACCTTTGTCGTCTTGAGTGCCTCTTCCGTACAGGCAATTGTCCACAATTGTTGCATCAAAGGGAGGAGTATTCCAATTTTCGACATCCTCTGCCGGAACCACATCTAGGTGTCCCAACACGCCAACAAGTTTTTCACCTTTGCCTATATCTGCATAGGCATAATAACCCTCGGGTTCCACATATGTTACAAAACCTATGGACTCAGCAATTGCACATACAGCTTTGAGTGCCTCGGATATGGCATGTCCAAAGGGTGTAGTGTCCGCATTTGGATCCAGAACGCTGGGTATATCAACGAGTTTCTTGATGTCGCTGATAAGAGCATCCTTGTAATCGTCTGGTTTGAAGTTAATCATTTTGAGTCTCCTTTCTTACTTTCTTGAAAAATTTAACAACGGGTGTATATACTCATTATAGTTGGGAAAAAGGGATAGACGTGGAAATTAAATATTACATTTTGTTCATATCCGTAAAAACCAGTATAAAAAATTGTACTGTTTCTTATAATTTGTATTGAACTTGTAATCTTGCTAGAGTTGAAACTGTTGTAATTAGGGTATAATAAGAGTATAAGACGTTATTTTGATTCCATATTTTCATCCATCGCTTTTATTTCACCATAAGGAGGTATTCATATGAACACATTTACAAAGTCTATCGCCCAGATATTTAAGGACGCATACAAAGCTTTTGAAACCTTTCCGGCTGCCATTCTAAACGCCTTGGCCTTTGCAGTGGTGACCATTATTCGGATTCATCTTGAATGGCCACAGCAGGAAGCCTACAACTTCTTCTTTAATTGTTTACACTGGTCCTTCGCCTTTGGAGCCATATGGAGTCTCATGGCAATAACCGCTGCACAAAGCCAAGTGGATACAAAAAAAACCTTTGTAATCGCCAATATTTCTGGCATTTTGATTCCACTTGCTACATTTGTGATGCTATATTATTTTGGACAGACAACTACGGCGCCAGGAGCTCGGTATGCAGCCTTGTCTCAATTGGCAACAGCAAGAGTCGCCACAGCAATCTTGATCAGCTTTATTGGGTTCATTCTTTTAGCGGGTCGTTCAACTGAGCGTTCAAGTACTGCATCGGCGCTGTTTATGGTGCATAAAGCTTTTTTTGTCGCGCTGATTTACGGCGTGGTGATTATGTCAGGCGTATCTGGTGTAGCGGGTGCCATTGAAGCACTTCTATTTCAGGATATGAGCAGCAAGGTATATATGTATATTGGTACTTTGACTGGATTTCTAGCCTTTACAATATTCCTCGGCTATTTTCCTGATTTTAAAAAAGGTGTCGTGGATGAACGATGGGTCCTTGCGCAAAAACAGCCGCGGTTTATAGAAATCTTGTTCAATTTCATTATGGTTCCTATTGCCCTTGCAATGACTTTGGTACTTTTACTCTGGGCTGGAAAAATCGTTGTGATGAGCGATTGGCCAAATTTTTCTGAACTGGCTGCCATCGTCACAAGCTTTGCTGTGGGGGGGATTTGGCTACACCTTATGGTGACCAAGAATGAAGGTGGCCTTCCGAATTTTTACCGTAGGGGTTACCCCATTGCAGCACTTGTCATTTTGTTGTTTTCTGCTTGGGCACTTTTTGTTCAACTTGGACAGTTTGGCTTGAAATTAGACTCTTACTATTTTATTTTAATGTTCATCGGTGCAGCTGTGGCAAGTGGATTGCTACTCATAAAGCATCCAAAATCCCATCAATGGATATTGATAACTGTGTGTGTATTGGCGATGGTTTCTGTACTGCCAGTCGTCGGTTTTAAAGCTTTGCCCGTAGCTGCTCAGGTGCAGCGGCTTGAAAAGCTTTTAATCAAAGAGGGAATGCTGGTCGAAGGTCAACTCAAAGCGGCTCAAAAGGAACCTGAACAAAAGACGAAAGAGGGCATCACTGATGCTGTGATGTATTTGGTCAGTGACTATGAGGCAGTATTACCAACTTGGATGGATAAACAGTTGAGTCAAAATGATATCTTTAAAGCAAAACTAGGTTTTGAGCAAACGTGGTATAAAGCGGACATTGTTCATCAGCCAGGTTCAACTGACTATTTAAACACTTCCTTGAGTTTAGCCTCAGTTCCAGTGGAAATAACCGGCTACAGATGGGCAGTCAAGCCGCAGGAAGGCTCTGATAAAGGCAACTCAGTTGTTGGTATTGTGGGTGACAAAGGTACCTATGCAATTACTTGGATCTTAGACCAACCGAATAACATCCCCACACTTAAAGTGATGAAAGACAATACCGTTTTAATAGAGGAAGATCTAAACGCTTATATGGATCAACTCTCAGCGCTTTACCCCCCTGGAGTCAACGATGCAAAGCAAGCGCCTCTCAAGGATATGAGTCTTGTGATTGAAACACCTGAACTCAAAGTATACTTGGTATTTAGCAACATAGATATCAACGTCAATGTCAAAGAAGATACCATCAACTACTGGATCAATCTCAGCAGTATTTATGTGATGGAGAAGTAATAGAAGACAGGGGACAGTTGGAAAGTCAGACGGGAAAAATGGAAAATCTGGAATCTGAGTTTTGGGTTTTGAAGTAGAAAGGGTCAGCGATTAGTGCCCTAGAAATTTCACCGTTTAGGATGTTAAAGCGCGTTCATGTGCTGATAAAGGTGACAATGGATTGAATCGAAATAATGGCAATGCCTCCATAAAAAAGTCGACCCCATCATTTAGACGGGGCCGACTTTTTTGTATTTACACTTAGGGAGTGTTAAACCTGAGAGTTCGACGTTTAAATATTACTGAAATGTGAAACGGAAAATGACCTGAAACACTGTATTTTTAAAATAGCAGAGTGAATCGAAAGGGTTGTTCAGCGCTTCGCGTGGGACGGTTGTGGGACGGTTGTATGGGAGTGATTGTTTTGGGGTCGAGACCAGTTTAGGTCACTTTATGCTCATGATTTGAGTGTTGCATTTAATGTATGATGCTGATTGCTTAAAACCGAAAGT
>JBBRGL010000219.1:0-5007 GCA_038240675.1 Peptostreptococcales bacterium | reverse complement strand
CCATCTACTTGCACAAGGAGATGAATATGATTATCCATGATTACATAAGCAAATAGTTTAGCCTGAAATTGTTTTAGATATTTCGTCATCAAAGTACGGTATTCTTTTTTATCAAGTTCATCTTCGAATATACATTCTTTTTTATTGCCACGAGCGATCACATGATAGAGAGCGCCTTTGTAATGAATGCGTGGTTTTCGTGCCATCTGTTTATCCTCTCAACTCAATCTCTTTGCCTTGACCATTAGAATGATTTCAAGTCAATTCCGTAATCAAAAGCAAGTTTCTGGTGCTATTTTTATTATAGCACAACGTTAGGGTTAGCCTGACCCCTAAATTTTAAAATCGAAAGAAAAAATGGTTCAGGAAGTTATGGCATGGTTGCTGATCTTGGTGCCACTCAAAGTGGCTACTCCGATAAATCTGTTGAATCTGGAACAGATTATACCTACAGAATCAAAGCCTACAACGCCGCTGGAAGTTCTGTTTATTCAAGCGAAGTTTTGATTTCAACACCCAAACTCCCCTTTGTCCCTTTGATACCTGTAGTACCAGCTGGCACAGTCGTTCCACCCGTTATTCCACAACCAACGACTAAAGCGCCTGTCGTGACCCCTACAGGAGCAACTGTGCTTAATCTTTACCTTGGAAAAGCCGCATACAAAGTGAATGGGCAGACAGAATCTATGGATACCATCCCCATTTTAAAAGATGGCAGAATACTCCTCCCTGTCCGTTATGTTGCGTTACCACTTGGCGCCACCCCAGTCTGGGACAAACTTGCACAAAAAGTCACCATCACATCAGGTTCGACAATTCTCGAACTATGGGTTGGCAACAATACCGCACGATTAAACGGAGTAGAAGTTGAAATTGATGCCACAAACGCCAATATCAAGCCTGTCATTGTCCCACCAGGCAGAACCATGCTCCCCCTTCGCTTTATAGGTGAGAGCCTTGGTTGCACCGTCGAATGAAATCAGACCCTACAAGAAGCCACACTGACAAGGGTGAAATAAATCGAATGCTTTAAAATACTAAAAGACAGGTCTCTACATAATCCGTAGAGACCTGTCTTTTCCATTGCATTTCTATGACATTTTCTACAAAGAGTCATTGATCGCCCCTAGTGGGTGTATACTATAAGTGAGTCTATCAATAGGAGGACACCTCTATGAAACTGAAGGGTAAAGCACCGAAAGGGCCAATGGTCATCCATGGCAATGCACTTTTAATGAATGCCTCGGGCAAAATTGGCAGACATACACCCACTGTACAAAGTGGTACAGGAACACATCAAAGCAAGAAAGCCTACGACCGCAAAAAAGAAAAAGCATCCCTTCGACAAAATGCCGATGGAGATGCTTTTTTAGTGTACGCTTAAAGGCTTTTAGAGCTTCAGTAGTCTATCGAGACATTCTACAAGCTGCTGCTGACTGCACCCAAAATTGAGCCTAAAGCAGGTTTTAATATCTGATCCAAAAATACCGCCCATTTGTACGGCGATTTTAGCCTCTTCCAGTAACCGTTTTTTGAACAGTACGGGGTCGGTTTCAAGCTGCGAAAAATCGATGAGACAGAGGTAAGTCCCCTCTAAGGGAATGACTTTTAATTTTGAATGCGCTAATTTTGCCACAATGACTGCATAGTTTTCTTTGAGGGTTTCGATCAACGCATGGTACCATGCGTCACTTTCGGTGTAGGCAGCGATAACCGCAGCTTGTCCGAGGGGATTGATTCCCGAAAGGTCTATCCGTGCAATTTCTTTTTCGTAGCGCCCTCGGACGACGGTGTTTGGAATGAGAATATTGGACATGTGAAGGCCTGCGATATTGAAGGTCTTGCTAGGGGCTGTACAGACAACAAGGCGGCTGTGGTATTTTTCCGGGCATCTCAGGACAGAATAATGCTCTACATCATAGCACAGATCCATGTGGATTTCATCGGAAATGAGATACACGCCGTTGTCGTAGCAAAGGGTCACCACCTTTTCAACCTCCTCGGGTGTAAACACACGCCCCATAGGATTGTGCGGATGACAAAACAACATGGCCTTGACTTCAGGGCGCATGAGTTTTTCCTCTAAATCTTGAAAATCAATGTCAAACCGCTCTTGGGTTCTTTTGAGAGGCGATGTGACAAGGGTTCTATTGTTGTTTTGGACGACTTCATAGAATGGCGCATAAACAGGCGTTTGAATCAGAACGGAGTCTCCCGCCTCTGTCAGTGCACTTATAAGGAGCGACATGGATGTTACAACCCCCGGCGTATAGACAATCCAGTCTGCTTCCACTGGGATTTTATGCTGCCGATTCATCCACCCTAAAACAGCGTCATTGTAGGCGTCACTTCTGAGGGGCCAAAGTTTGGGTGTTCTAAGCGGGTTGAAAGTGCATTTTGAATGGCTGGGCTCACTGCAAAATCCATATCTGCAACCCACATTGGGATCAAGTCAGGACTTCCAAAAAACTGATTGAGACCATCCCATTTCGTACTGTCTGTTCCGATTCTACTCTGATTCAGCGTAATCATCTCATACCTCCTTATTGGTTAGAGTGTCAAAAGAGAGTTTCACGATTTTTAATACCACATGCAGAACTAGTTGAATCATCCAGCTCTATATGTGGTATTAAAAAGTTCAACTATACCCTTTTGACACCCTACCTTTATTGGTTAGACTCGTAATTGATTCCACCTCTACATGCTTCGCCTAGTTTTTCAAGGGTAAAATGTCCGTTTGAGATCACCAGACCTTTGGCATTGAGAAGGTCATGAAGGTCATAGTTGATCCTAATTCCCTCTAGGTCAGTGACCACACCACCTGCCTCTTCAACGAGGAGTTGCATAGCGCCGGTGTCCCATTTATACGTGTTGCCCCACCTGAGATAAAGCTCTGCTTGTCCAGCGGCGATGAGACACCCTTTTAGGGCGCTGCCATACTCCTTTATGCTCACAATGCCCGCTTGATTTTCGAGAGCCTCCATAAAGGGCTTATTTTTGTGAAAACGGCTGGTAAGGGCCGTTCCATTCTCATGATTTTCGGAGACTTTTAGGGCTATCCACTGATCAACCCGCCATTCAAAGGCACCAATTCCCCTCACTGCGTAAAAGAGCCGTTTCAAGACTGGGGCATAAATCATGGACTGATGGAGCTCACCCTCTTTTATAAAGGCTATAAGGACTGCGAACTCATCTGTTTTAGCCAAAAACTCCTTTGTGCCGTCTAAGGGATCTATTAAGAAATAAGTGGTCCAAGTGGGGTCAATTGGGCGTCCTTCCTCCTCGGCCACAATGGGAATCAGGGGGTAAGCTTCGCTCAAAATTTGTATAATTTCTCTTTGGGAGGCTATATCTGCACTGGTTACAGGGGATTCATCCGGCTTTAGGCTTGTTTCATAATCGCCTGCATACGCCTTCTCCAGTATAATCCCCGCTTCAAAAACTGCTTTTTTGAGTATATTGACATCGATCAGCACGCTCTTTACCTCCTGCTTAAGTCTTTTTTCACATGACCACGAAGGCCTTGTTGTGGGTTGAATAAATATAGCGTTCTTTGACGGGAAGGCCTCTCAGAGCCTCAAGTGCCTGCGCATAGAGATCCAGTGTCAGGGCATAACGATCCTGCCAGTGGTCCATTTGGTCGAGGGTCAACTGATCACTTTTGTAATCGATGAGCACAAGTCCATCATGCTCTTCAAAATAGACGTCGATGACCCCTTGCAGAAGAACTTTTTCATCCTCATTGCACTGAAAATTAAGGGAGTGTGCGTCGAGCTGTAACACAAAAGGCTGCTCTCTATAAAAAGCTTGGGCGTTTTTCATGCGACTGCCTATTTCCGACTCATAAAAATACCGAAGCTCCTCTATGGAGATGGTTTTGAGGAGCGATTCCGTCAATAGCTCTTTTTCAAGGAGAAATTCGACAGTTGTCCGGAAGGCCTCTTCAAAATTCGTGTAATGGACGGGGAAATGTTCGAGTATGCTGTGAATTTGCGTCCCTCTGAGCGCTCCTGAAAGTGGGTCTAACCCTGATAGTGGCGTAAGCTCTGGAATATGAATAAGCTCCGCGTCTATTTGCTTTCGCATGTTTTTGTACTCTGTCACGGATATTTTCATAGGGAGGGATTCTAAATGCTGATGGGGATAGGGTATTTTAAAATCTTCAAACAAGGTTGTACTTGCCTGCGCCACTTTTGCTTTCAAAGTCCATTCGTCGTACTCCAAATTTTCCTTCTGCTTTCGCACAGCAGTGGGTTCAAGGGTTACCAGTTTCAGCACAAGGGCCACTGGAAGCTGCTTCTCTATAAGAATCTCTTCTGAGAGACGGTAAAGTTCGCCTTGATTGAAGACAGTCGTGGCTAAGGCTGTCATGACGTAATCGAGAAGAGAGGCCGCTGTAAACAGGGTCTGTCCACTGACGGGTCGACTCCATTTGCTAGTGGCCTTGGTCAAGGATCTGACCGACCCGATAAGCACCAGTCGATGAATGGCACGAGTAAGTGCTACATAGAGTATACGCAGTTCCTCCTCCAGCATTTCCTTGCGCATTTGGTATTTGACAATGCGTTCAGAAAGGGAGCTTTTTTTGTACCGCAAATCTGGGTCGATAATGGCGGTGGAAAGGCCCACCGTCTCGTGAAGAATAAGGGATTCTCGCATATCCATTTCATTAAAGTTTTTCCCCAGTCCCCCGAGAATCACCACTGGAAATTCAAGACCCTTGCTTTTATGAATGGTCATGAGTTTGACCACATTGTCCTTTTCATGAATCAGACGGGCCTCAGAAAAATCCACCTCTTTTTTAGCCAAGTCATCCATATGGTTCAAAAACCCGTGGAGGGAAGTCCTGTCTGCTGAAAGGTATTCCTTAGCCCGGTTGATCAGAAGTCTTAAATTGGCCTGTTTGCTTTCCCCTTGATAAAGGGCGCCAAGGCTATAGTAGAAAGGTGTATCCAGTAGCACTCTCCATATAAAGGTATCGAGAGACAGCTGTTTAGACAGTTCTTG
>JBBRGL010000218.1:0-5021 GCA_038240675.1 Peptostreptococcales bacterium | reverse complement strand
ATTAGGGTGTCAAAAGCAAGTTTCTCAAATATTCATACTGCATATAGTTCCAGTTGGACATTCCGGAACTATATGCAGTATGAACAAGATCAACTACGGACTTTTGACACCCTAATCAATCTGCTATTCAGAAGACAGAATCCCTTGCGTTGCAAGAGGACATGATCGCTTATGGTTCAGACGCTTGATAATAGACGACTCCTTTCACTTGACAACGCGTTCTCTCTCAAGTAACATTTAGGAGTAGTCCATATCCTGCGGTGCAACTGGCCGCAACTTTACGGAAAAAAAGGAAGGTGTCTTCATGGATTCTGGACCGAGTAGGCAGACAAAAATTAAAATACGAAAGCCGCTCTTCAGATAGCTCTTGTTTCTTGCTGTCTCTTTTAGGGCGGCTAGAAAGGACGTGTCACCATGATGACCATTTTTAAAACCATTGACAATCAGCTTGTCCGCACCACTACTATCGAGGACGGCGTTTGGATACACCTCCAAAAGCCAGATCAAGAAGAAATCGATGTGATAACAGACGCTTTCAACATTGATTCCCAAGGGATTTTGGCAGCACTGGATGAAGAGGAAAGAGCCCGCATCGAAACAGAAGAGGACTATATTTTAATACTCGTGGACGTTCCCTTAACCGAAGAAGCACACGATACAGAGTTTTACACCACAATTCCTTTTGGAATCGTCCTCGCCTCTAAAGCGGTCATCACTGTATGCCTTAAGGAAACACCATTTTTGAAAGATTTTATGTCCGACAAAGTCAAAGGATTTCATACTTCTAAAAAGACACGCATCGTTCTTCAAATTCTGCACAAAGTCGCATCGAGCTACCTTCAGTTCCTACGCTTGATCGACAAAAAAAGCAACCGCATCGAACAGGCACTACACAAGTCCCTGAAGAACAAAGAAGTGATTCAACTGCTCGATTTAGAAAAATCGTTGGTTTATTTCACCACATCACTGAGATCAAATGAAGTGGTCTTAAAACGCCTGATGCGTCTCGATAGTATCAAACACTATCCGGATGATCATGAACTTCTCGAGGATGTCATTATCGAAAATGAGCAGGCTATAGAGATGTCCAACATCTATTCGAACATTCTCAGTGGCACCATGGACGCGTACGCCTCTGTTATCTCCAATAATTTAAACATGGTTATGAAATTTCTCACCTCTGTCACCATCATCATGGCTATCCCCACAATGATTGCAAGCTTCTTTGGGATGAATGTACCCATGCCTTTTTCAACTCACAGCTACGCATTCCTCGTCATCATGCTGATTTCAATGACCATCTCTTCTATATTCGCCTTTATCATGTTCAAGAAAAAATTATTCTAAAAAAACCCCTCCGCAGAGTTTCTGTTGAGGGGTTTTCAATGTGTCAGGTAATATGCATGACCCGCGTTCGATTGCGTCCTTCTTCTTTAGCCCGGTAAAGCTGTTGATCGGAAGCGTTAAGTAAAAATTCTTTGTGGTGTTCCATGCTGTTGTTGACAAAAACCCCACCGATACAAATGGTGACTTGATGCTCCTCATCGTCCACAAAGTATTTGACTTGATTATTTTCGACGAGTTTTCTCAGATTTTCTGCTCTGATACTGGCGTCTTCAAAGGTGTTGACCCGGCCTATATAGAGGAATTCCTCCCCACCATAGCGACCGACAAAATCCGAATGGTGATCCGCATGTTGACTGAGAATCTTGGATATCTGCACCAGACATTCATCACCGCGCAAGTGTCCAAATGCATCATTATAGCGTTTAAAATGATCAATATCGATCATAAACAGGGCAAAACTCTCATTTGAATTCATATAGATAGACAGTCGATCATTGATACAGCGTCTATTAGCAATGCCCGTCAGTTCATCTCTATGGGCGATTTTTTTGAGTTCTTGGTTGGCTTCATGGAGGCGATGCCCACGCATCCGCTCAATCTCAATCTCGTGAATCAGCGTGTCTTCAAAATTAAAATCGAGAGGATTCATCTTGGTCAAGTCATGCTCCTCTTTGAGAATTTCAAGCTTCGTAATGAGATTTGTGGATTCTAGCTCTTTTTCAATTTGATGATACTGCTTATAAAAGCTCAGCGAAAGTTCATGTTCACCAGAGCGTTCATGATACCCCGAGAGGGCAAGCATAATTTCACAGACCTTCTGTTTTGCATCAAGGGCCTGAGCATAAGTCAAGGCTTGATTCAAATAGTGAATGGACTCCAATTCTGAAAGTCGAACATCGCTAATGGCTCGATGGTAATAATAATCAATAAGATAAAGGCTGTTCGAAATGTTCAGGAGTATGGTCTCTGAGTCTAGTAGGAGTTCCTCAGCACTGGCAAAATCCCCTTTGATGAGATACATCATTGCCAACCGATATTCAATTTCTGCGTGGGTCAATGGGTCATCTTCTTTTGTCCCATGGGTCAGCGCTTCTTTGAAGAGTTTTTTTGCCTCTTGGGCGTTTCCAAGTTTCAGATGCGTAATGGCCAAATTCATTTTGATGGCTTTAATGACGACTGTGTCTGGGTTTTTATAAGCCTGTTCTAAGGCAAACGCGTAGTATTGATTGGCATAGCAGAAATCATTAGAGGCGAAATAAATTTCTGCCAAGTTATTATAGATCGAAGCGATGAGCAAATAATCTTCAATTTCACTAATAGCATCTACAGCGCGCACAATTGTACGGATGCCTCTATCGTATTGATGACTGTGAAAATAAATGATGCTCATGATGTTGAGCACTCTGGCAATACTCGTCTTAGTACCCTCTTCAGTCGCAAGGACATAGGCTTTATTGGCCAGATGGAGAGCCTCAGAAGAATTGCCAAGGGCATTGAGTGCATAGGCCTCGAGGAGATTGGCCTCAAGTGTCAATGCTATAAAGCCCTCAGTCTCTGCATACTTTTGGGCTGTTCTAGCGGATTGGGCCGTCCGCGTAGGATTGACTGAAACCTGCACATAAAGTTTTTTAAGTTCTTTAATAGAGTACGCTTCCGAGGACATATTCACCTAACCCATAACGCTTTTTTTACCACATTATCACACAATCCTATTTATGGATAGTTTATTTGAGTGCCCTTTTCTGAATACCGTCCCCCTACTGTCCCACGCGAAGCGCCGAACAACCCTTTTAACGCTCTATAAAGTCGCTATGAGCTTCTTGGTATATTCTTCTTTAGGGTTGTTCATAATGTCATCAACAGCGCCAATTTCAATTATTTTGCCCTGATACATGACCGCGATACGGTCGGCGATATGCCGAGTGACCTTTAAATCGTGGGAAACAAAAAGATAGGTCAACGCCATCTCAACCTTTAAATCCGTCAGCAGATTGAGAATTTGTCCCTGCACAGACACGTCAAGGGCTGACACTGGCTCATCACAAATCAAGAGTTGTGGCCTTGTGGCAATAGCACGGGCTATACCGACCCGCTGCTTTTGTCCACCGCTGAGTTGGTCTGGATATTTGCCCAAAACCTGTTTACTCAGACCCACCCGTTTAAGTCCGCTACACAACTTCTATAACCCTATACTATCAGAAATATGAAAAAGGATAGTAACCTCTGAAAATCGGCCCTTCTAAAGCCCTATTTCCAGTCGGGTATTTTGAAAAAAAGATTCAAAACGAGCGGTTTCCGCGCCAAAGAGTGCATCTACCTGAAATGCCACAGGTTCTTGCACTTGACTGAGTATGACGCCTCTAAATACATAGGTGGCATTGCCTATGAACTCTACAGAATACCCTTTAGTCCCCTCTTTAACGCGGCAGACAATTTTGCCGCCATCGTTATAGACATCTATCCATTCATTCATATGACTTTCTTTGAGTGCATATGCTGTCACAGAAGAGGTCATTCCAGTGCCGCATGATTTCGTAATACCTACACCCCGTTCGTAAGTGCGGACATAGATTTTTAAATCATCCAAAACTTGGACTAAATTCACATTCATCCCCGTCTCGAAAATATTTTTGTCCGTATTGGCCACAGTCCCAAGCGGAACCAAATTCTCGTCCGCCATTTGATCGCGGTCGCAAAAGGCTACCACGTGAGGATTGGACACGGTCAAATGCTCAAAGACAAGCGGTGTCTTTGTACTCTTTTGAAAATCAAGGGTCTTTTCCGTTTGTCCGAAAAACTGTACATTATCAAGGTCGATTTTGTAGCCAGAAAGTTCTTTTGAAAAGTCAGGCACAAAAGTCACTGTGTAATTGGCCTTAGCAGTCTGTATGGTGACTTTTTCTACACCCAATTTTTCGATAATGTAGCGTCCAAAACATCTGAGGCCATTTCCGCACATCAGTGCTTCGGAACCATCGGCATTAAAAATACGCATTTGAGCATCTGCATTTATAGAAGGCAGTACAAATAAGACACCGTCAGCGCCTATACCCGTCTCTCTGTCGCATAAAGAAATCGCCCAAAACTCTCTTTCTTTGTTTGTCAAACTCAAGCCCTTGTCCATTTCATCGATCAATACGAAATCATTCAAGGTTCCCTGTACCTTTAAAAAATCCATAGCGCTACCTCCTTAATAGTGATGCATGACTCTAAAAGAAAATACCTTCTCTTTATTTAGGATAATACTCTGCTTAGAAACCTTAATCAAGTTATGCTGTGATGTGTATTCGAAAATGTCCTGAAATACTAAAGATTCGTATGGCATAGTGATCAGTTGGGGAGTTCGGCACTTCGCGTGGGGCAGTAGTGGGACGGTAGTTGTGGGGCCGTTCGGCGCTTCGCGTGGGACGGTTGTATGGGCGTGATTGTTTTGGGGTCGAGACCCGTTTAGGTCACTTTATGCTCATGATTTGAGTGTTGCATTTAATGTATGATGCTGATTGCTTAAAACCGAAAGTCGACTATGTAATCTTGATTAGGGTGTCAAAAGCAAGTTTCTCAAATATTCATACTGCATATAGTTCCAGTTGGACATTCCGGAACTATATGCAGTATGAACAAGATCAACTACGGACTTTTGACACCCTAATCAATCTGCTATTCAGAAGACAGAA
>JBBRGL010000217.1:0-5033 GCA_038240675.1 Peptostreptococcales bacterium | reverse complement strand
GATGAATACTGATCTCATACCGGAGAAGACCACCAAAAATACCATCGGTATTCAGTGCTTCAGAATGAAGCAAAACAGTTTTCTATCAAGTTGCAAACAAAGGGATGAAGTTTACTTAACGGAGCTTGAACGTTATAAAGTGAAGAACATTCCAGTAGCTGGGATTTCTCTAGACATCATGGATAAAATGAACAACCCAGATTTGTAAAACATCCAAGAAATGGCGTTCAGTGAGCATCGTAGACCAAGAGGTGGATGTGAATAAGTCGAAACAATCGGTATTAGTACTTGTAAAATCTTAAATGAGTGATAGTATTAAGTGAGGAAAAATCTAAAATCCAATAATATGAACGAACACTTCGCTTTTTTATGAGCGGCTGAGCCTTATCTTCTGCCTTCTGGATGATTAAAGTTTACAATCGTATCATGGATTGGATTAATTCCAGACGAGCATTGCTCACCGGCTTTGTACAGTAGAAAAGGAGAAAAACATGTTAGAATTACAAGCGTTTAGAGATTTGGGACTCAATGAAATAAGCATTGATGCCCTACAAAAAAAAGGATTTGAGGAACCAACCCCTATTCAAAAAATGACTATACCTGCAATGTTGGGAGACACACTCAACATTATCGGTCAAGCACAAACAGGAACAGGCAAAACAGCTGCGTTTGGGTTGCCAATTCTAGAACTGATCAATTCAGATGTAAAGGGCATTAAAGCACTTATCGTTACCCCAACCCGGGAATTAGCCATGCAAGTATCAGAAGAATTGTTTTCGTTAAGAGGCAAAAGACGCGTAAAGGTATTGCCTGTTTATGGCGGAACATCCATTGATCGTCAAGTCCGTATGTTAAAAGAGGGCGTTGACGTCGTTGTCGGAACACCAGGAAGACTGATTGATCTGTTTGATCGACGCGTTTTGCATTTAGACCAATTACAAGTATTAGTCCTTGATGAAGCAGATGAAATGCTGAATATGGGCTTTATTGAAGATATCGAAAAAATCATTCAAGTTTCTCGTCCTGAGAAACGCATGCTTTTATTCTCAGCCACAATGCCGCGGCCTATCTTAGAAATTGCAAAAAAATATATGAAGCAGCACGTTATCTTAAAAGTTGAAAAAGAGCAATTGACAACCTCACTCACAGATCAAATTTACTTTGAAGTAAATGAGGCTGATAAACTCGAAGCATTGACACGTATCATCGATATTGAGCCAGATTTCTTCGGACTTGTTTTTTGCCGCACCAAAAACAGTGTTGATGAAGTGACAAACAAACTCACAGAAAGAGGCTATGATACGGAAGGACTACACGGCGATATGACACAGTATCATCGCGAGCGTATCTTTAATCGCTTCAGAGAAAAGAGAGTCAATATACTCATTGCAACTGACGTGGCAGCAAGAGGTCTTGACATCAACAACCTCACGCACGTTATCAACTATTCACTTCCGCAAGATCCAGAGAGTTATATCCACCGCATCGGCCGAACCGGAAGAGCGGGCAAACAAGGCACAGCTATTACTTTTGTCACATCTGAAGAGTATCGGAAATTGATACACATCAAAAAAATCACCAATACGGATATCCGCAAAGAAAAATTGCCTAAAATTAAAGAAGTCGTCTCTGCTAAGCGTAACCGTATCATGGATGACATTCGAGGCGTATTAGCTGCTGACGACGCAATGGCCTATGATGGGATGGCAACGTCACTCTTGGAAGAGGTTGATCCAAAAGAAATGTTAAAAGCTGTCCTCAAACATTTCCTTAAAGATGAATTAGTCAAAGAGAGTTACAGTGAATTATCAACAGTTTCAGTCGATCGAAAAGGGAAAACGCGTCTTTTTGTCGCACTTGGCAAAAAGGATCAAACAACGCCAAAAAAGTTGATCGATTTAATCAAAAAAGAAGTTAAAATCAACGATCAAGATATCCGTGATATTAAGATTTTTGAAAATTTTTCATTCGTTTCTATGCCTTTTGAAGAAGCTGAAATGCTCATTGTAAGTCTCAATAAGAATAAAAAAGGTAGAAAACCGCTTGTTGAGAGGGCAAAAGAAAAGCAAAATTAGGAGGCGCCTCATGCTCAAAAGAATTTTAAAATGGTTTTTAGTAATAGGCAGTGTGATTGGTATTCTCTATACCTTATATGTAGTCTACCGCTTCTATAAAAATCAAGAGTTGTTACAACTCTATTTGGGCATGGGAAAAGTCGATCATAAACGTGTTTTGTTAGCCAAAGTTTCAGATAAAAAAAATAAATACTTAGGTCTGAATCATCAAAGTTCGTTTGATGCTTTCGATGCTTATATGGAGGAGCACGGCTGGAGTTTTGTTTCGCACTTTGGCCGGTGCACTCTTTATGCGTGTTCAGGACAAGAAGTGTTGGTACGAACAACACAAATTTTCAACCGCTATTCACTGTTTGAAGTCCTTGATTCTAAATATGTTCAAGATTTTGATGAGAATTTGCTAGAAGTTGCTTAGAAGCCTGTGATGTGTATTCGAAAATGTCCTAAAATACCATAGCATGCGTAGGGCATAGTGAATCGAAAGGGTTGTTCGGCGCTTCGCGTGGGACTGTAGTGGGACGGTCGTTGTGGGGCCGTTCAGCGCTTCGCGTGGGACGGTTGTATGGGAGTGATTGTTTTGGGGTCGAGACCAGTTTAGATCACTTTATGCTCATGATTTGAGTGTTGCATTTAGTGTATGATGCTGATTGCTTAAAACCGAAAGTTGATACTGAACGCGGCTATTCAGAAGACATAATCCCTTATCGTTCAGAGAATTTACTAGAAGTTGCTTAGAAGCCTTGACAGCACAGGTATATGATGCTAATATAGGAGAGTCGCTAGCCGATAAGACTAAAAACAATTGAAAATCGTCGTTGACAACATTGAGGGTATGTGATACCATATATAATGTCGCTGACAATAGTAATTGCAATTGTTTGAGACGAAAAAATGATCATTTTTCAGCCGATTGAAAAGTTGTTTGAAAAATATTCAAAGGCATTCCAAGGTAGCTCAATGGTGGAGCAACCGGCTGTTAACCGGTAGGTTGAGGGTTCGAGCCCCTCCCTTGGAGCCAAGTACTTTTTTACAGAAAACGCTAACAACACATCATTTGGGAGCATAGCTCAGCTGGGAGAGCGCTTGCCTTACAAGCAAGATGTCATAGGTTCGATCCCTATTGTTCCCACCATTTCCCACAAGATGTGCCGAAGTGGCGGAATTGGCAGACGCACAGGACTTAAAATCCTGCGATCTTTACCGATCGTACCGGTTCGATTCCGGTCTTCGGCACCATTACCATGTTCACAATATGTCGCGGGGTGGAGCAGTTGGCAGCTCGTTGGGCTCATAACCCAAAGGTCGCAGGTTCGAATCCTGTCCCCGCAACCATTAGTATTTGGCGGCATAGCTTAGTTGGCTATAGCGTCCGGTTCATACCCGGAAGGTCGGTGGTTCGAGTCCACTTGCCGCTACCACATGGCTCCTTGGTCAAGCGGTCAAGACAGCGCCCTTTCACGGCGTTAACAGGGGTTCGATTCCCCTAGGAGTCACCAATAAGTACAATCGTTCAAATTTATTTGAACGATTGATATCCGGTCTGGTAGTTCAGTTGGTTAGAACGCTAGCCTGTCACGCTAGAGGTCGAGGGTTCGAGTCCCTTCCAGATCGCCATTTTTTCAAGTGACAAACGCGCTAAAGTCTTTGCAAGAATCGAGTGTTTAAAGCAAATAGGTATGCCGGTGTAGCTCAATTGGTAGAGCAACTGACTTGTAATCAGTAGGTCGCGGGTTCGAGTCCCATCACCGGCTCCATTTATTTTGGAGGGGTTCCCGAGTGGCCAAAGGGGGCGGACTGTAAATCCGTTATCAGCGATTTCGAAGGTTCGAATCCTTCTCCCTCCATTTTTTATTTGCCCGAGTGGCGGGATTGGCAGACGCACAGGACTTAAAATCCTGCGATGTAACAATCGTACCGGTTCGAGTCCGGTCTCGGGCACTTAATTAACTCTCTAACGAGATAAGTGCGACATGTGTAGTTTTTTGTAACAAACAACTGTGAAAAAATGCAAAGTGCGTTATAAGAAGCCCTACAGTATTATAATAATTATTAGTTGCCTTGATAGCTCAGTCGGTAGAGCAGAGGACTGAAAATCCTCGTGTCGCTGGTTCGATTCCGGCTCAAGGCATATATTTCTTCCAAGTCTACGTAACTCTATTTTACAGAAATGTATCGCAGTAATACAAACGTAAAATCAGTAACTTCGACTATGTCAGATATAACTTACCACCGTTTCACTATTCGTAAGTCATATCTTCCAAGTCTACGTAACTCTATTTTACTATATGCGTGAGTGGCTCAGTGGTAGAGCATCGCCTTGCCAAGGCGAGGGTCGCGGGTTCGAATCCCGTCTCGCGCTTCATAATTTAAGTCCTCAAACCTTTGCTATAAGCAGGTTTGAGGATTTTTTCTTTTTAAAAAACGTGAGTCCGCTTGAGTCCGTTCATATTTGAGAGGGAATTTACCAGTAAGTGGCAGCAGTTTAGCTTCTACATCTCAAAACCATTGATTTCATTAGCGTTATTAGTATTTTTTAAAGGGTATCAAATTCGGACTTTTTTTGCTTCTCACTTTCTGTTAATATTAAACGGGAAGTGAGGTATAAATGAGGAATAATTTGCCTGGTCGTAAGCTACGCTTACTGCTCGGTATGCAACCTACCTGCAGCAAAACCGAGGATGTGAAACATCCTCTTTATTCTTTTCTACTCAGAACAAAAAGCTTTAATGAACTGAGTTATATGCTTAAGGAAAATGAATTTAACAAGTTATTTACTAAAGGATTAAGGTGTCAAAAGGTTAAGTTGAGTTAATTTCATATCATATATAGTGTTTGGACGTCTCAACTAAATACTGTATATGGTATGAAATTCTACTAAACTACCTTTTGCACCTTGATCCTCGAGTAACAAAACTCCCAAAGATTGATACAATAAGAGATACACTTAAAGTAATGGAT
>JBBRGL010000216.1:0-5054 GCA_038240675.1 Peptostreptococcales bacterium | reverse complement strand
AATAAGCCTCTTGTCCAGTGGAGCACCCCGCAGACCAAATTCTTATTTCACTTCCCTGAGGCTTTGTGGCAATCAAATGTGGAATCACCACGTGTTCTAGTACGGCAAATGTCAGTGGATTCCTGAAAAACTGGGTGAAATTGATTTTGAGGTCTTTGATGAAGTTTTCAGCTTCTTCCGTATCCCCTTGAATGGCATTTATATAATCACTTATACCCTCAATATAGATTGCCCCACTTCTTTTTTTTAAAATTTTGAGAATAAAAGCGTCATCATAAAAAGAGATATCCGTGCTATAAATATCCCTCATGACTGCAATGATTGACGGAAGTAGCTCTTTCATATGCCCCCCTCACTTTTGATCTAAACCCTTCTAAAAAAAAGTCACATCAATCCACTGTCCAAATTTAAACCCGACTTTTTTAAATGTTCCCACTTTTTCAAAGCCATGTCACAGGTGCAAATTCTCGCTGTCGTGATTATTGCCAGCGACACCTCCAACAACTTGCTGAGCGGCACGGTCACTGAGTTTGTCTAGCAGCACACCATATAGCTTCTCCCTATGCCGTTACCTAGGCAGTTCTCTCTACTATAAATAGCCGTCTCAGACGCATAGATATAACCCAATATTTCCCCCTCCTCCTCACAGACAATCCAAGGGTACTTGGTCGATGTACGCTGAATACGCTCTGTCATCTCGAGAACGCTGACAAGCTCAAGTTGAACCATCTGCAACGCATTTTATGGTTACAATTATTGTAACATTTATGCCAATTTTCCACAACACAAAAACAGGACAATGGGCAGATCATATGATATGATTAAGAACAAAACTTTATTGCCAACACCCTCTTCAAGGAGTCGTTATGACACTTAAAATGCCCGCTCATTTGGATAAAATTTTATTGGTCGCCGTTTTTACAACTTTTATGGGACAAATCTATATCAGGCCCTTTGGCTCCGATTTTCGCTTGACCTTTGCAGTTGTTGTTCTAAACATACTTATGCTGACCTTTATAAGCATCCCTGCAGTACCCACTATCAACCTAGTGGGATTTCTCATGTTGATAATTCGAAGTATCGTCTACGCCTTTAATCATGGAGTCCCCCTAACAGAAGCTTTTTTGATTTATTTCCCTGTGGTTTTTTTCTATATTTTTTACAGTGTATTTTTCGTGTTGCTCAATATACGTGGACAAATTGATGCCCCTGTTTCTCTATTCATGGGCCTTTGGATCTGCGACAGTATTCCTAATATCATTGAGGTCCTTGTCAGAAATGAGTGGCAGCACACAAACTTTGAAAATATCGTCCTTACCATCATCTCTATCGGTCTTATGCGCACGATTTTTACGACCTTGATGATTTACTTTAGTATTTCCTATTACCAGCATCTCCATAAGAAACAAGAGTATCAGCAGTTTATTGAACGCCTCATTTTAATGTCCAATTTAAAAACAGAACTCTTTTTTCTGCGAAAATCAAAAAAAGATATCGAAAACGCTATGCTAAAAAGCTATACGATTTATGAACGCTTAGAGTTGCCAGAAAACAAAGAGTACATGCTCGACGTTGCCAAGGATATCCACGAAATCAAAAAAGATTACACCCGGGTCATCGCAGGCATTGAAAAAAGCATCAAAGGTACATCGCACTTCCAAATGCTCTATTCTGAAATTGTTAAAATCATCTTCAATACTCAGGAAGCTGCCATTACATCTCAAGGAAAGCGCATTAAACTGGTTCATGTCCCCCAAAAGGATTTTGAAACCCCCGCCTTCTACCTTTTGATTTCCATCCTCAATAATTTAATCACAAATGCAATTGATGCCATCCCATTTGAAGGCCGTGTCCTTATTCGCGAAGAATGGGATCATGAGTACGTTCGCTTTGTAATTGAGGACAATGGTTCTGGCATTGAACCTGATGATCTCCCATTGATTTTTAACCCAGGTTTCTCGACGAAGTATAATAGTGTTAGTGGGATTATGTCTTCAGGCATTGGACTTACGCACGTTCACTATTTAGTGACTGTCGTCCTCGGTGGAACCCTTTCGGTGTCTTCGGACCAGAAAACTTTGACGCGGTTTACCCTCGTCATCCCTACTGAGCGACTTTTGCAATCCATCGATGAAGAATTCAGCTTAGAAAGCTTGGAAGGAGCTGCCATATGAACTATCGCTTTTATATCGTTGATGACGATCCAAGTATTGGACGTATTCTCAGTAAAATCATCCTCAACAGCGAACTGGGGGAGATCATTGGCACCTCAGAAAACGGCGAAGACGCTCTAAGTGACATCAAGGTAACTAGACCGGATATAGTCTTGGTGGATTTATTATTGCCTAAAATTGATGGCATCAGTCTGGTTGCCCAACTAAAATCCGTTATGCCTCAGACGCCTTTCATTATGATCAGCGAAGTCTATGCCAAAGACATGGTCTCTAAAGCTTATGACAATGGGGTAGAGTTTTATATTAACAAGCCCCTCAACGTCATTGAGGTCCTCAACGTCATCAAACGCGTTGACGAGAAATTGAAAATGCAGCGCGTCATCTCTTCTTTTCAGTCAGCCTTCGCCTCCATGAACGCTTTAGACAAAGAGAATAATCGGCCTTTAGCTATGTCTTCTCCGCTTCTCCAAGAACTAAGAGATATCTATTCTCAACTTGGTATTCTCAGTGAAGCAGGCACAAAGGACTTGACCGCAATTGTAGAATTTGTTCTAGGGCAAGATGACAGTGCTAGGAGTAAGCTATTAGACTTTCGCTTGTCTGACCTCTATCAATACGTCAGCAGTAAATACGAAAGAGAAAAAGGGGAATTTGTCAACGAGAAGACTATTGAACAGCGCATTCGAAGAGTTATCACTGAGGCCTTGACTCACTTGGCAGAACTCGGAATTGAAGATTATGACAATCTAGCATTTGAACGCTTTGCTAATTTACTCTTTGACTTCAAAGAGATTCGCAAAGAAATGGCTTATATCAAGAACCAAGCAAGTGAAAAAGGCCGAATTAACATCAAAAAATTTATTGCTGGCCTTATTTTAGAAGTTCACCGCCAAACTTATTAAAAAAAAGACACAGACTGTTGTTGTCTTTTGTCGCTTTATGTAGGAAATTGTAGGGCCGCCGTTACACTAATTGTGTAGCGGTTTTTTATTTAATAATCCACCGAAATCCTCCGCTACTAAAAATTGAAGGGAGTTGTATTATGAAAAAAATGAGTTTGACTACGAAAATTTTCATTGGTATGCTGCTTGGTATTGTTTTTGGAATTGGTTTGAGTTATGTCAAGGAGGTACCTTTTGTCGATAAAACAGTCATCGGCTTCTTCCTCGTCCTTATTGGCTCCATCTTCGTCTCCCTCATTAAAATGATGGTCGTCCCTCTCGTCTTTGTTTCTCTTACCTGTGGCGCTGCTCAAATAGGCGATATAAAAAAACTTGGTCGTGTGGGCATAAAAACCCTAGGCTTTTATCTGGCTACAACAGCTATAGCCGTTACAATCGCTATAACCGTTGCAACCCTCGTTCAGCCAGGCTCATTTATGACCTTAGGTTCTGAAACACTCGCTTTTGAAGCAAAAGAAGCCCCTGCAATGGTCCAAGTATTTATTGATATGATCCCAACAAATCCAGTAAAATCAATGGCTGACGCCAACATGCTTCAAATTATTGTCTTTGCTCTTTTCATGGGTTCGGCCATCACCATTCTTGGAGACAAAGCCAAAAGAGTAAAAGAGTTATTTGAAGAAACCAATGAAATCATCTTAAAAATTGTCATGATCGTCATGCATTTTGCACCCTATGGCGTCTTCGCCCTCGTCGCAAAGACCTTTGCAACCTTTGGCTACAGTGCCATTGGATCCCTTGCCATGTACATGCTATGCGTTCTTGGTGGACTTTTAATCCATGCTATCTTTACTTACCAAGGTCTATTAATTGCTTTTACAGGCCTAAACCCGATTCAATTCTTCAAAAAATTCTCACCCGCTATGATCGTAGCCTTTTCAACCTCTTCAAGCAATGCCACTATTCCTGTTACTTTAGATGCAACTGAAAAGAGACTTGGCGTCAAAAAAGAACTTGCAGCTTTCACCATTCCACTTGGGGCAACCATCAACATGGATGGCACGGCCATCATGCAGGGTGTTGCAACTGTCTTTATTGCGCAGCTTTACGGTGTTCCACTTGGCATTCCAGAATTCTTGACCATTATCCTGACAGCGACACTTGCTTCTATTGGAACCGCTGGCGTCCCAGGCGTTGGTCTCATCATGCTCTCAATGGTTCTCACCCAAGTTGGTCTTCCAGTTGAAGCCATCGCCATTATCTTAGGCATCGACCGAATTCTGGATATGTGCCGTACAGTTGTCAATATTACAGGAGATGCCGTCTGCACAATCATCGTAGCGAAACAAGAAGGTGAACTAGACGTGGCAGTTTACAACTCAGTATATCTTCCAGAGACTGTTGTGAGTATGGAATCTTCTGAAGTAGGTTGAAACTGTATCATTGATCAAGTAGATGCGAATAAGGATTTTTAGCTTACCCTAAGCATTAGCTTTGATTAAATCTCATAAAGTAACTACTACAGATAAAAACAGATCAACCCCACAAAGTCGGGATTGATCTGTTTTTTATTTGAATTACTTCATGTACAGGCCTCAGGCTTTTCCTTATCCTCGCCTCACCAATTTAATTACACCTTATCCTCGCACCACTCTTTTTTCTTCGGGTTTCAAATCGAGCGCCAGCGTCCCGCCTGGATTCATGATGTTGTTTGGATCGAAATGTTGCTTGATCGCCCTAAAGATCTCAAGTTGATTGATGCCAATTTGATCTTCCAACCAGGGCGCTGTCATCTTGCCAATGCCGTGGTGGTGGCTCATCGATGCCCCCTGCTTTTGAATGTGATCCAAAATACCTGCTTGATATGCCAGGTAGTCATCAATGTCATTCATCTTTGCAATAAATATGAAGTAGAGATTGGCGCCTTGTGGATACACATGTGACATATGCGTCATGCAGATTGTCTGGGGTCTGCTTT
>JBBRGL010000215.1:0-5061 GCA_038240675.1 Peptostreptococcales bacterium | reverse complement strand
TTCTTGTTTGGCATGTATAGTGTCGTTACTTACATTTTACCAAACGCGGGTGCATTTTTCATGCAATATTTAAACTTTAATTGCTAAAGATGTTATATTTTAAATGCTTTCAGGGTGATTCTATGCTGCGAAAGTTGAGTTCATAACAGTTAGAAAGAATGGAACACATCTTAAAGTAATTTTCTAGGATTTCATCGACAGAAGTCGTAATATTGCCTTTTCCCTTTTGAAAGTAAGCCAATGCGCGGTTAATGTCACCAGTACGCCACTCAGACTCATAGACACTTTCATCGTACTTTAGATGAGGGCTACAAGTGACAGCCCTTGCAAAATCAAGGAGTCTTGAGAAGGCGTGCGCACCGTGAGTTTCAGTTATCAAGGAAACAGTTGCAATAGCACCAGCATTGATCAAGGGATTCAGCGGCTTTCCAGAAACGGTTGTTTCAAGTTTTATGATTGAATTAAAAGCGTCTGAGGTTTGCTCAACGCCAATGCGAGAGAAGACTTTTTCATGACCGAGGTTCTCTAAGGCAAAAAGCAAGGTGATAATTTTCGAAATGCTTTGAATGGTAAAGCGTTCTTCAAATTGACCGCTGCCAAATACATGACCATCGGCTGTGACGACACAAACACCTACATGGTCTTTTGTCCAGCGCAGTAGCTCCGGAATATAGGTAGCCACATTACCTTTTTCGGTTAATGGCTTTGCACTCTCCACACATTGATCAAGAAAAGCTTGCATAAAATCAGATCCTCCTAGGGATGATGTTTCTCGAGTTTGATGCTGTATGCGTCTTATAAAATTATAAAAGAAATAGTTGTCATTAACAAGATAAGCTTCCGTAAAAATCAGGAGCGATTTGGGATCGCTGGCCCGATTCCGCTGACCTATATGCTAGTTTTCATCAGTGACAGATGACAGTACAAGCAATTTTGAATATAAAAAACCATCAAAGGTCATTTGATGGTTTAAAGATGCTGAGGTAACCTTCTAGCGTGCTGAAAAGAGTTTTTCAATGATGAGTCGATCCACATCTGAAGAGGCTTGAGAGGTCATAATTTCGTTATAGGCATTTTCATGGCTTTGACCGTCTTTAATCAATTTGACTGAGGCGTTATATAATTCTTTTGCTTTTCGTTCAAGATGGGCTAAGTCCATGCCCATTTGAGATAGGCTTGCGCCATTGCGTTGGCACTGTTCAACCCGATTTCTTTTCATTTCTCTCAAAACGCCTTGGTAATCCAGCGTTAATTTTCTTTTGACAGATGAGTTGCTTGATTTGCTACTTCCGAAAAGTCCCATTAAATTACCTCCATTTATGGCAGTGACGTCAAATTAACTTTCACAACTCTACCCTCTTTATTGTACATGATTTTCACAAAATCGTCTATTGGAGGTTTAAAATTTAAATGAGGTGGTATAAACTATTTAAGCCTATAAAAGCACTCGAAGTTTCTATAAAGATACCTTTTAAATTGTTACGAATCCTTAACATTTCGTTTCTGGAAAAGAGTTGTAGCTTGCGATATTCAGTCCTTTTTTAGTATCTAGAAATGAGACGTCGTTTAAAGCAGAACACAGAAAGGATAATACATGTCATCTGTTGGTCGATTACCGGAGTGGTTTAAAATTCCCAAACCGGAAGCAAAAGCAATGAACAAAATGGAAGAGCTGATCAAGAGAAGAAGTCTTCATACGGTATGTCATGAAGCAAACTGTCCTAATAAGGGGAAGTGCTTCAAAGAAGGGTCTGTTACCTTTATGATTCTGGGCAAATACTGCACTAGGAACTGCACCTTTTGTAACGTAGGAAATGAAACCCCACTGCCGGTGGATCCACAGGAACCGTTAAATATAGCGGACTCCGTCAAAGATTTGAACCTGAATCATATTGTCATTACCTCCGTCACGCGAGATGATCTAGAAGATGGCGGAGCGGACCAATTTGCAAAAGTGATTACAGCTATTAGAGAAGTATCGCTGAGGACCAATGTGGAGGTGCTTATTTCGGATTTGAAGGGCAATAAAGCAGCGCTTTTGACCATTCTCGATGCGAAACCCGTGGTTGTAGGACACAATATTGAAACCGTCAAACGGCTCTATTCAGAGGTGAGGCCTCAGGCGATTTATAACAGGTCTCTTCAAGTGTTGAGGGACATCAAAATTTTGAGTCCAGAGACTTTGACGAAATCAGGCATCATGGTTGGATTATCTGAAACGTACGAGGAGGTCATCGAAGCCATGAGAGACCTTAGACAAGTAGACTGCGATATTTTGACAATTGGCCAGTACCTTCGGCCCAGCAAGTCGCATATAGAGATCAAAGAGTATGTTCATCCAGACACTTTCAAAGAGTACGAGGAAGCGGCCTACGCACTTGGGTTCAAGGCTGTTGCTTCGGGACCTTTTGTCAGAAGTTCTTTTAATGCGGTAGAGGTATTTGAAAAATCAAGAGAAAAATAAAGGAGGAATGAGATGGAAGGCTTGAAAAGAACACCCCTGTATGAGGCTCATTTAAAGCAAAATGCGAAAATTGTGCCTTTTGCAGGATGGGAAATGCCTATTGAATACTCAGGTCTTGTAGAGGAACACCATGCAGTTCGAAAAGCAGCCGGTCTCTTTGATGTGTCTCACATGGGTGAGGTGACAGTCATTGGCCCTGATGCTGTTAAATTTGTGGACTATATTGTTTCGAATGACATTTTTGCATTGGTGGACCATCAGGTGCTGTATACCCATATGTGCTATGAAAACGGGGGAACAGTAGATGATTTGTTGGTATACCGCATGTCGGAGTACAATTTGCTGCTAGTCATCAATGCAAGCAATATTGATAAAGACGTGGCGTGGATTCTCAGCCACAAAGGTGATTTTGATGTGAAGATAGACAATATTTCTGATGCCATAGGCGAAGTGGCCATACAAGGACCTGAAGCACAAGCCATTCTTCAAAAGCTGACATCTTTTGACTTGGAGAATATTAAGTTTTTCTTTTGTCAAGAAAACGTTGAAATTGCTGGGGTTGAATGTTTGGTTTCTCGGACGGGATATACAGGTGAAGATGGATTTGAAGTGTATATGAAACCTGAGTTTACAGAAAAAGTTTGGGATGCCATTCTCCAAGCTGGAAAATCAAAAGGCATTTTACCAGTGGGCTTGGGTTGCCGTGATACGCTAAGATTTGAAGCGAGCCTTCCGCTCTATGGCAATGAATTATCACCCGAAATTTCACCTCTTGAAGCGGGTCTTGGACTGTTCGTCAAACTAGAGGGAGGAGATTTTGTTGGAAAAGCAGCTCTGGTCAATCAAAAGCAAGAGGGTGTGGCTCAAAAGATCATTGGATTTGAAATGGTCGAAGCGGGGATTCCCCGCCATGGGTATGAAGTGCTGAAAGACGGCGTCATAATCGGTCACGTCACTACAGGCTACTATTCACCAACACTTGAAAAAAACATCGGCCTAGCGCTCATCCAGGCCGAGCATGCCAAGCTTGATAGTGAATTCGAGATCCAAATTCGCAAGAAAACAAAATTGGCCAAACAGATCAGCAAAAGATTCTATCAGAAGAATTATAAAAAATAAAATAAATAGAAGGCAATTCAACAAAAAAAACGGAGGATTTGTTATGAAAATCGTTAAGAATTTGATGTACACAAAGGATCATGAATGGGTTAAAACAGAAGGCAAACACGCTTATATTGGCATTACAGATTTTGCGCAACATGCACTTGGCAACATTGTTTTTGTAGAGCTTCCTGAAGAAGGTGAGGAGTTTGCTGAGGGTGAAGAATTCGCTGTTATAGAATCTGTCAAAGCAGCATCGGATGCTTATATGCCTGTCGGCGGCAAAATTGTAGAAGTCAACGAAGCTTTCGATGACGAACCAGGACTACTCAATGTAGATGCTTACGAAAACTGGCTTGTAAAAGTGGAACTTTCAGATCCTGATGAGCTCGAGAAACTCATGACGCCTGAAGCATATGAGGCTTTCTGCAACGAGGAGGCATAAATGATGTTCCCCTATATTCCAGTGACTCAAAATGATGAAGAAGTTATGCTTAAATGCATAGGGATTGAGTCTGTCGATGAGCTGTTTAATGATATCCCAGGGGCATTAAAACTCAATAGACGGTTGAATCTTGATCCTCCTAAGTCTGAAATTGAGGTTCGGTCACATCTCAAATTATTGTCTCAGAAAAACAAGACCACCGATGACTTTGTCTGCTTTTTAGGCGCAGGCGCATATGATCACTATATCCCTTCCGTGGTCAATCATTTATCGGGTAGAAGTGAGTTTTACACATCCTATACACCTTATCAACCTGAAATTAGTCAGGGAACTCTGCGGGCAATTTTTGAATACCAGACCATGATCAGCAATTTGACGGGTCTTGAGATTGCCAATGCATCGCTCTATGATGTGGAGACAGCAGTTGTTGAAGCTGCTATTATGACGCTTTCGAGCGTACGGAAATCCGACACAATTCTCGTGTCCAAAACTGTGTCTCCTGAGACCCGTAAGGTGATTCGTACGTATATGAAGCACAGAAGTATCAAAGTGATCGAAATAGACATGTGTGAAGGTGAAACGTGCATTGAGGACCTACAGTCTAAACTCGCCAAAAATGTTGCAGGGGTTATTGTTCAAAGTCCAAACTTTTTCGGGGTTATTGAAGACGTAGCAGCAGTCAGCAAACTGGCGCATGAAAATGGCTCCTATGTCATAATGAGCGTTGATCCCATCTCTCTCGGTATTCTCAAAAAACCTTCAGAGTTGGGTGTCGATATTGCTGTAGGCGAAGGTCAGTCGCTTGGGAATTTTCTCAGTTTTGGCGGTCCCTATCTGGGATTCATCGCTGCCACCGAAGAATTGTCCCGCAAGATGCCCGGTCGAATTTGTGGTCAGTCAGAGGATACAAATGGCAAGCGAGCTTTTGTCTTGACACTACAAGCAAGAGAACAACATATTAGACGCTATAAAGCCACATCCAATATATGTTCAAACCAAGGACTACTTGCTATTCGTGCGACTATTTACTTGTCGACTTTGGGCAAAGAGG
>JBBRGL010000214.1:0-5068 GCA_038240675.1 Peptostreptococcales bacterium | reverse complement strand
AAGCCGCACGCAACAGAGCTAGAGGCTATAGAAAGGTTGATACTTTTATCACTATGATTTACCTGCTAGGTGGCAAGCTAAAACTGGAAATCTAGATGTAACCTTTTTCGGGGCTACCCACTCGATATAGCGAAGCGCCATAAGGATAGAGTTGAAGTGAATGTAAACTTTTTGATTTCAAAACTTGTTGAATCTTTGTGAGAGTGCAAAGCTGAGTGGATGAGGTTGTCGTTCAAACAAAGTCATAAATGTTTAGAATAAGCTGGGAATCAATAGCCAAGACTTAAAATATCAATTTGGAGTAGCACTTCTACAGTTTGATTGAGAGTCGTACAAAAATACAATTGTATAGACAAATATATAATATAGTATTATAATCAATGGTGTAAGATTATTCCGCGGAAGTGAATGAAATGGATATTAAAATAGATAGCCTCATCCCTTTTGAAATGATGAGTTCTGATCAGGATTATATTTTTTCTGTTGTTGAAAAGAATGGTCAGGTTATTTTGCTAAAAGACAATAAGCCGGCTTATATTATTCTTAAATATGATGCAGAGCGGGTTGCTGAGATAAGTTTATCCCCTGATAAAGAGAGGATTTACACACTTCATGAAGCCATGCAAATAGTTCTTTCTGAGACAAAAGATTATATAATGCACGCTTCAAAACTTGCAGATGAAATATATAATCGAAAGCTTTATTTTCAGAAGAATGGCAATAAAGCACAATATACTCAGATAAGGGCAAGGTGCGGGCATTATCCAGATGTGTTCGAAGCTTTGCCGGGAAACTATATTAAACTGAAAAGATGAATCTAAGTGTCTACTGACAAAGGGAAACAAAGCTTTTCAAGTCGAATAATGCACTTGAATCAATAATTGAACATACAATACAGTTTCAAAAAAATAGTATTTGTATGATTGCGATCCATTATTAGGAGCAAAAGGGAAGTGGCGAAAAATCCTCAAATGGGGTGGAATCGTTTTGAAGAAGATCTAAGTGAAGTGTTTTCTGTAACGACTGGCATCACATTGAATGCAGAGTATCGGATTGAAACATACTTTTATAAAACCAAGATGGGAAGTCGCACTTATGTATTCGGAATGCCTAGGCATTCTGGAGTGCCTATACTCGAAGACAATACCAGCTCTTTTCAAAGCATTCTACCAGAAGGCGCAGTTGATCTGATGTCGGTGATTGAAGGTGATTTGTCGCCTTGGTCCTATGTTGAGGCGGCTATTCTGTATCGGGAGTTATCTAATACATGTAATGGGTGGCATAACATCATATGGGGTGTAGAAGAGATCCTTGAACAAGCACCAGATACAGAGAGCGCATTAAAACCCAATGAAGAACTTGAGCCATCGGATTGGCTGGACCTAAACCGAGCAAATGACTGGAGAGCAATCATACAAATGAATGGAATGGAAGTTTCCTTTCAGTTTTATACTTTCAATGGTTTTTATCAAGAGACTTTGTTTAAAAATGTCGATACATTTGGAAAGCCTAATAATATTGATTTATTTGGATCTAGAGCTGGGAATTATTCATTTGAATCTGAGCGGTTGCCGATTGCTTTTGGCGGTAACGGTACGTGCTGGTAAAAGAGCATCATTGATACTACTGAATAATTTGAAAAAGTGTCCTTCGAGATATTATCAATGGCTATTTTTAGTAATACTGTTCACAACAGTTTTGATGTAAAAAGATTCTGATAATTTGATGAAATAATTGGTTGTGAACCGCCTAAATACAGTATACTGTTAATAGATGTCATAATTTTCTATCCAGAATTCTGTGAGGCGACTATGCTGACTTTCATTCCACCATTAAATCTAAATCAAAACAATCCAAGTGAATTTAAAGTGTTTCAAGCCCTCAGTGCATCAAAGCTAGAGGGCTATATATTCCATAGTTTCTTATTGCCCAATCATGATGAGAAGGTCATCTGAGAGATAGATTTCGTATTGTTGACGAATGCTGGAATACTGTGTCTCGAGGTTAAAGGCGGAGAGGTTATCTTTGAAGATGGCTTTTGGATTCATGTAGATTTACATAACAATAACTTTATAAAAAGAGAAGGTCCCTTTAAGCAAGTTCTCGGCAATATGTATTCTCTTCGGAGTCACATAAAACGCACATTACCTCATAATCATGTGATTCAGTCAGTAGCATTTGGATGTGGAGTATTGTTTCCAGATATCTATTTCAATGCACACAGTCTAGAATACCCAAGAGAATGGATTTTTGATAAACGCAACTTCCAGCAAAACATTGATGATTACATAAACAGTCTATACAACCATTGGCAAAAGCGCTTATATGAGAGTGGTCAAACTCCGTTGGCGTTAAATAACCATCAAGTTGAAATTGTCGCCCAACTTTTCAGGCAGGATTTTCACTTCAAAACTAAACTCCCAGCAGTTCTCAGTGCCATTGAAAATCAGCAGACACTTCTGACAGAAGAACAATTTGAACTGCTAAGGTATTTGTTCGATAACGAAAGGGTTATGGTTGATGGAGGAGCAGGTACTGGAAAGACACTGCTGGCTATGCACCATGCCAGCGAGTCAGCTCAAAGTGGGTTGAAGGTCTTATACTTGACATACAACAAGCTCATTGCTGAGGACATAAGAAGGCGCATCGGCACAGATAACCTTAAGGTGGTGTGTCTGCATGATTACCTGATTGAGCTTACTCAGCTTAAACTCCCTATAGAACCAAAAGAAAGAGCAAATTATTATACAAATGGTCTTCCTAACGCATTTATGAACCTTGAAGAGCACCAGTTTACGACTTTTGATGCGTTAGTCATAGACGAGGGACAAGATTTATTGAATGAAGACTATCTGTGCTGCTTCGAACGCCTATTAAACAAGGGCTTAAGTGGGGGCAGGTGGGCAATATTCTACGACGTGTATCAAAACCTCTATAATCCAACACTTGAAGATGGGCTGATGCTTATTAAGAGCCTGAACCCAGTCGCATTCAAACTCAATATGAACTGTAGGAATACCAAGCAAATTGCGGAATACAATGCCAAATCAACGAGCATATCTGCTGCAAGGGTCTTAAAAATAGCAGGTGATGAGGTTGTGACCTTTAGATTTAATTCATCTCTTGAGATGCTTCATTCCATTCAAGAAGCTGTAAAAAAGTTGATGAAAGAGGGTGTGAATCTCAGCGATGTAGTCATTCTATCCAGTCATCGAAAAGAGAATTCAAAACTTTTCGAAACCACCAAGACACCCTTCGCATCCATCTGTAGATTTGAACCCATGACACCTGAAACCTGGAACCTTGCTCCAGACAACACACTGAGGTATATGACGGTACACTCTTTTAAAGGCCTAGAGGCTAAGATCGTCCTGTTAGTGGATTTTGAATTGTATAGTATTTTCAACCACAGCGAATCGAAACAAGAGGCCTATGGGAATATGCTGCGGTATACGGCTATATCTAGGGCAAAGGCTATGTTGTATGAGTTTGTTGTTGAGAAATGATAACTGCCAAAGTAATTTGAAAAGTTAAAGTGAATATTCATCATAAGCAAAAAGCACCGATTGATCGAGGCATTCGTGTTAGAAATCAGAATATGCAAATCATAATTAAGTTACGAGGGGGAAAATTGAATGAGAAAAAAATGGTGCGTTTTACTTATCCTTATTTTATTGTGCTCAACACCTTCATTTGCAATCAGTCAGACGGGAATATCTCCTACACTCATGGTCAATGGGAAAATTGTACCCCTATCGAAGCCTGTTGTGGCTAAGAATGGTAAATTTTTATTGCCTGCTTTAGCATCGATAGCCGATGTTGGTATTAAAAGTGAATTGCTGGCAGACAAAAAGACTTTCAAATTTACCAGAGAAAACCTTGTTCTTAGCCTAAGTTCCACACTGATCAATAAAATTGCTTACTATCCGTTAGATGCGGTTGTACAAAAGTTTGGTGCAACAGTTATTTGGGACGCGCTGAAAAACACAGTGCAAATTAATGACTATAACCGCATGAGCCGCGTTGAGAGTCGTTCTTTAAAGACTGCACTAGGTACGAAGGGTGAGAATGAAGCGTTTTGGGGTCCTAATATAAAGAAAGTTGCCCGTTCTGGGGATATGTCTTATACCTTTGCTTTTGTTTTTGGAAGTGAGAATCTGAATATAGCAGATCAAAACTATGGAAGATGTTCTTTATATGAGAAGAAGGATGGCGGGGAGTGGCAGGAAGGAATCTCTTTTATCGCTTCCCGCGCTCCAAATATTCTGGTTGACGGCCAGGGGAGGGTCAATCTTGTTTATTTAGAACCATTTAGTGGGTATTCTCAATATGCAGGAAAGCTGACCCACCTAACATTAAACGCTCCAGGGACAGTAAAGGGCGAATATAAGATTAATTATCTGACGTCGGGAAATATTGAAGCTGGTGAAGTTGAATTGGAAAATTATGCGACAATCTACAATGGTGCTTCGATTGCAGAGGATAACACTATCCTTGTAGCTTACAATAATTCAATTAACTCAGATGCTATTGGTGGGCATACGTTAGGTGCTCAGATTTACGATCCAGCGTCTGGAAAGTGGACTTTTGAAACAGTTGGGAAAGACATGGCCTCAAGGTATTGCTATCCCATAACAGCAATTTCAAAGGATTATTATCATATCTTGGTCATTGAAGATCAACTGGATCTGTCTCTGGCCAAATTGCGGGATATGAAATATCGATTTGGTGCTGTAAAACATTTTCAGAGAAAGAAATCTGGAGGTTCTTGGCAAGAAACGACATTGATTGATCTCAACAACAGAACAGACTTATCCCTTGGTGAAATTGACGATGCACACTTGGTCATCAAAGACCTCGCTGTTGATCAAAAGGGTGTAGTTCATGCAATTGTAAGATATCGGGGTTATCTTAATGGGCAAAATTATCAATTGACTTGGAATTCAAGAGCTTATGATTTTGTTAAGCCTGAAACAAGCAGCACTTGGGTGGAAAGGCGTATTTGCAATGGCGAAGAAATTCTGGATGCGGCTTTATGGAAATCTCCTGAGGGTAAACTTCATTACGT
>JBBRGL010000213.1:0-5130 GCA_038240675.1 Peptostreptococcales bacterium | reverse complement strand
AAGCTATATTCTATCTACTAAGGAATTAAACACCCTCGATTATATCGATAATTTAAAAGAAATTGATTCTTTAAAAATAGAAGGTCGCATGAAAGAGCCTGCGTATGTTGCTAATGTTGTATCAAAGTATCGCATGGCCTTAGACAATAAAATAACCGAAGAAGATAAAGAAAATCTGAACAAAACGTTCAATAGAACATTTACTAAAGGATATTTATTTCACGAAGATATGAAAGATATTACAAACATCTTAAGACCCAATAACGTTGGTTATGAAATTGGTAGTATTAGCAAGAGTGTTAAAAACATGTACGAAATAACACTTACACGCCCTTTAAATCAAAATGATATCATCAGAATAAGTCATAACAATGAAGATGTTATTTTAAATGTTGTAAAACTGTACGATAAAGAGGGCAATTTAATCAACAAAGCAGAGAATGTCTGCTATATCAAAATCAAAGAAAAACTATCCAAGGGTGATTTAGTCTATATAACGAAGGATTATTTCTATTACAAAGCGTTAGAATCATCACTGGAAAAAGAATTTAAGCGTTTCAGCCTCGATATTAAAGTGTCTGCATATCCAGATTCAAAGCTGATCATAGATGCGGAGGGCTTAGGCTTTCATTATTTATATGAAAGCGCCGAAATACTCGGCGAAGCCATTAATAATCCAACGACAAAAGAGCAGGTCATCAAGCAATTTTCAAGATTAAATGAGTCTATCTTCGAACTTAATCATGTCGGTTTTGAGGAATATGGTGCATTTATTCCCGCTAAACTGTTAAATGCAGCAAGAAGAGATATTGTACAGGGCTTGTATGACTTAAAGCTTAACAGCCAAAAGAAAAGAACCAAGGCTTTGAAAGCTAATGAAAAAATCAACTTTGCCCCTGAAAAACCATACCTTACAGCGTCTGTAACGACTCAGGAACAGTATGATGCTTGCGTGAGCGGTGGCATTAAAGAAATCTATTTTGAAAACGTTGTGAGAAGAAACCAAAACGATTATAAGGAAATAGAAGGGCAGCTACTGATCGGAGGCTATGGCGGAATTTATCACTACAGAAAAACGAATCCTTTCGTGACGGACTATTCTCTAAATGTTGTTAATTCTGTTAGCTGCTATGAACTTTATAGATTAGGTGCGAAACGTGTCACTTTATCTTATGAATTGAATAAGAGACAAATTGAAGATTTAATGAGTGCCTATTATGAAGAAAATGACGGCGCTCCATCGCTAGAAATGATTGTATATGGCAAGTCTCCTTTGCTGTTTACAAAATATTGTCCGCTGAAAAAAATGAATCAATGCGGTGTTTGCAAAACAAAGAGCTATGTGTTAAAAGATGAGCACGGAACGTTCCCTATCCTAACGCATGATGATTGTACCACGACACTCCTTAATGGGAAGACGCTTAATCTTTTAGATGAGATGCATTGCATAAAAGGAATCGAAGCATTCAGATTAAACTTCACAGTTGAATCAAAAGAGCAGGTTGTGGAAACCATCAATAAGGCTTTAAGCAAATTAAATGGCAGAGTGGATAAAGCTGTCTTTAATCAGGAAACAGACACAAGAGGTCATTTTAATAAAGAGATTTTGTAGGGAAATCCCTGTTCAAATCTATGTGCTACCCTCTGTATTGGGACATGCCACCTCTTACATTGATAATCTGCACAAATCCTTCGCCTTGAAGAAAGTGTGCAGCGCTCATACTTCTGCCACCTGAAGCACAGATCAAAACAATGGGGATGTTCGGATCAAGGGCATCCAATTTGTATGGGAGAGACTGAAGCGGAATATTGACAAACCCCGGTATGCTGCGTCCATAGAATTCTTCTGGTGTTCTCACATCAATATACTGTCTTTTGAGTTCTGTCTCTGTCATCATTTTCTTCAGTGACGTGCCCTCTATTTGCTCAATAACTGCTTGTTTCATTGCCACGCTACTCATATACACTTCTCCTTTTGAATTTACTGAGGTTTGTCCATCTGGTATTATCCCTGGTACCCAGAAATTCCACCTTTGACATTGAGGATGTTCTTGTAACCCATTTTACTCAGAAGACTTGCAGCCTTCATGCTCCGCATTCCTGAGGCACACATAAGGACCACAGGCGTTTCTTTGTTTAAGCTGTTTGCTTGGATCGCCAAGGACTGAAGGGGATAATTTTTGAATCCTTTGATTTTTCGATTGCTAAATTCCTGTGGTGTTCTCACATCAACAAATTGACGCGTGATGGTTTGGTCTTTCAAATAAACTTTCAACTGATCCACCGAAATATGTTCCACTTTAGGGGCAGTAAATTTCTGTATCAACAAATAGACAACAATCACCGCAACCATTATAAGAATATTCGTCATTCTTCCTCCTTGATTAACATATTCAATATTATTTTTCGCTTTCCCATACCCCCTAGGGAGGGGGTATGGGTTAATCATAGCACACCTTTTTATTTAAATCAAGAGGGGAAATAACTCAACATTGACGCGAATGACTCCACTCTACACTGTTTGCGTTTTGTTTTTTTGATCTTTTATTGTGCTGGAAACCAATGCCTAGTCTTATTGGCAAACTTCACAAGCATCAGCATGACTGGCACCTCTACGAGAACACCGACGATGGTCGCAAGCGCCACTGGACTTGCAGCACCAAATAATGCAATCGCTACAGCCACAGACAATTCAAAAAAGTTCGATGCACCAATCATGCTAGCTGGTGCAGCGACGTTATGTGGCAGTTTTAAAAGCACACTTGCGCCGTAGGCTATGGCAAAGATAAGGATTGTTTGAAGGGTAAGTGGAATAGCAATGAGGAAAATATGCAGAGGATTGTTGAGGATGGTATTGCCTTGGAAAGAAAAAATAATCACCAAGGTCAAAAGAAGTCCCATGATTGTCACAGTGGTGAATTTGGGAATGAACGTATTTTCAAAATAATCTAAACCCTTTGATTTTGTCATGACACTTCTTGTCAATACGCCAGCAACGAGTGGAATCACCACAAAAAGCAGTACAGACAAAATCAGAGTATTCCAAGGGATGGTCACCCCCCCTATACCTAAGAGAAATGCCACTATTGGCGTAAAGGCTATAAGAATTATGAGGTCGTTTGTGGCGACTTGAACCACGGTGTACGCGGGATTTCCCTTGGTCAAATGACTCCATACGAAGACCATAGCGGTGCAAGGTGCAGCACCCAAAAGAATGGCACCAGCCAAATAATCTTTTGCTAGCTCAGGCGAAATCCATGCGCCAAACACTTTGTAAAAGAAAAAATAAGCGATGCCAAACATGGTAAAAGGCTTAATCAGCCAGTTAGTGACCCAAGTGACATAAAGACCCTTAGGGTTTTTGCCCACGTTGATGATACTGTGAAAATCCACTTTCATCATCATCGGATAAATCATGACCCAAATTAATACCGCGATGGGAATCGAGACGTTGGCATATTCAAACTGACCTAAAAATTCAGGAATCACAGGAATGAATTTGCCGATCAACACCCCTACGACCATGCAAATAACTACCCAGAGGGTCAAATACTGCTCGAAAAATCCCATACCTTCCAATTTCACATTGCTCATTTTACACTCCCTTATGCTTTTTTATGGTTCATTGGTTAGGGTGTCAAAAGCCCTTAGTTGATCATATTCAAACTACATATAGTTCAGGATTGTTCAACTAGAACTATATGTAGTGTGAATATTTGAGAAACTTACTTTTGACACCCTAATGTCATTTGGATTTTAAACTTTATTTGAGGCTGCTCAAAAATCACATCTACAAGTACTTGTCGCATCAGTGGCTACGGTCAACAACCCCGCTAAAAGGCCTTTTACCGATTCACACCCTTCTGGACAAAGGGAATAGTAAATCCATTTACCCTCTTTGCGCCCATGAATCACACCACTCTCCTGAAGAATTTTCATGTGGTGCGATAGAGTGGATTGACTGATAGTCAATTGCTCAAGTAACGTACAAGCGCACTTTTCACCGCCTCTCAGCAGTTCAATAATGTAAAGTCGACTTTCATCGCAAAAGGCTTTGAATATAAGCGCTTCTGACTTTTTAACATTCTTCATTTGAGGGTTCTCCCTTGTGTTGTAACCTCTAACTGTTTTGAGTATATATCATACATCGATGTTTATCAATATGAAGTTTGACATATCCATAAAATTAGTATAACATGTACATATGCATATATGAGTATGTGACAAAATAAATTTTAGCCTTGGAGATCCCATGAAAACACTCATTCCCATTTTTAAACTTCTTTCAGACGAAACACGGCTCAGGGTTATGGTGCTGCTCTTCCAACAACCCCTTTGCGTGTGCCAAATCTGCGGAATACTCAACATCTCTCAACCCACGGTCTCAAAAACCCTTTCAAAACTCAGGGATATGGATCTGGTCACAGATGAACGCAAAGACAAGTTCGTCCTCTACACCCTCAAATCAAATGAGACAATTTTGTCCCATACCCTAGATGAAATTACAGCCAATATTGAGCTGTATCCTCAGTTAACAAAAGATAAAGAGCGGTTGAGTGAGCGGAATCGGTATCTCATAACCTGCCAACTTGAAGATACAGTGAATATGCCTTCTAACAAGGGAGAACCCTCATGATCCTATTCGAATGGTTCAACAACCAATTTCTTAAAATGGTCTGGCTCAGTGATTTAGTGCGGTCTCTTGTGGAAAACGTATTCGGTCTCCCCACCGAAAACCCACTGGGCGGAAGTATCCACTTCTTTATCTATGATGTAATCAAAATCTTTATTCTGCTGTCGGTGCTGATCTTTACTATTTCTTATGTTCAAAGCTTTTTTCCACCTGAGCGGACTCGTAAAATTCTCGGTCGATTTAAGGGCTTACCGGCAAATTTGTTAGGCGCACTTCTGGGCACCATAACGCCCTTCTGCTCCTGTTCATCTATACCGCTTTTCATCGGCTTCACCTCTGCCGGCCTTCCCATAGGTGTCACTTTTTCATTTCTCATCTCCTCGCCCTTGGTGGATTTGGCCTCTGTCATTTTACTGGCCAGTATTTTCAACTGGAAAATAGAAATCGCCTATGTCATCACAGGCCTTGTTCTTGCCGTAGCAGGCGGTTCTATCATC
>JBBRGL010000212.1:0-5202 GCA_038240675.1 Peptostreptococcales bacterium | reverse complement strand
TTTCCCATCACTTCAATAAGGACGATCTCCGGCGGATTGTAAACCCTGGGCAGCTTCCAGTTAAAGGACAGACCTCGACTGACGACGTGAGCCGTTTCGCCGTAGGTGGTCACGCCACTGGTGTATTTAGGGAAGAACCCTTGGTTAGGTGAAAACAATCCCTTAAGTAAAAAAGGAATCCTCACTTGTCCACCGTGTGCATGACCCGATACAACCAGATCATACCCTCTATCCTGGATTGCTTTGATTTGTTCTGGCCTGTGGACCAGCAGAATGCTGTATGTTGAGTTTATTGGCTGTGTTTCGAGACCCATGAGTTCTTCTTCTGAACTTTTAGCATGTGGACCATATGCCGCTATGCTGGGGTCATCAACACCCATGATTTCTACTGGCTGCCCTTTAACCATGATGGTTTCTGCAGTACCCTGTAAAACACGCACATTGTACTTGTCAAGAATGGCAAAAATCGACTCAATATCGTTTGACCACCACTCGTGATTCCCTGTGACGTAGTATATTGGCGCAATGTCTTTCACGCCTTGTAGAAGGAGCTCTATGCCTGTGTTTGGCGCTCTATCATCCGCAATATCCCCCGCCATTAGAATAAGATTGGGTTCAAGGGCTTTGATTTTTTCAATGAGTGGTTTTTGGTGCGGTGCATAAACATGATTATGAAGATCTGTCAGTAGGACAACTCTCATCTTGGAACCCGCCTCCCAAGCCTTAGATTTCACATGGTAGGTAGTGACTATGAGGCCATTGTAAAGCGCCGTAACTAAAATCACAATACCTGCGCCAAGAAGGATCCGTTTCTTATTTTTACTGTTCATGAGTTACCCTTTCATTTTCTTTCTATGTGGTATGAAAGATCAAGAAACTCTCTTTTGACACTCTAACCAACATGAGAATCAAAACATGTTTTACCACTAATCACGCGAAGTCCACTAAGAAAGACAAACCTAGACCGTTCATCAGAGGTCCAACCTTTTGCGTCCTTATGCTTCTTTCCTCACCTTGGCGTCCTTTGCGTTCATTCTTTTGAATTGGTTTTAAACAGCATTCAAGGCCGTCGCCGTTTAAAACATCAACGAACCTATTTGCTCATACAAACAGAAGCGACCCTACACATTTGCTGTAGAATCACTTTCCTGTGAGACTAATCGATCTAGCAAGCATACATCTCTAAAAGTCTGCTCATTTCATCCAGGCCATCGCCACTGGCTCTTAAATCATTTTCATCGTAACCTTTAGCCAAAATTGGCCCTATGAATTCTATGCCCAGGGATTTTGAGATGCGTTCAAACATGGTGGTCACTAAGTCGCTATCGTATTTCCCATTGCCTGCTACAAAGCTAAAAATCATTTTTTTGCCAGTGAGTTTCTCATTTCTATAGTAAGGCCTTAATCGATCGAAAAGATTTTTGAGAGGACCTGGCACCGAGAACCAATAAATAGGTGTCGCTAAAACAATAAAATCCGCCCATTCAAAGGCCCCATAAACTTTGACCATATCATCTGGAATCGTGCATTCGAGATCTGCCACTTTACAACTTCTACAGTCTACACAGGGTTTAAACGCACCTGTATAAACGCTAATTTCTGTAATATGATGTCCATTTGCCAATCCAAATTTTTTTGCGACTTGCAGTAGGGCAGCACTGTTTCCATTTTTTCTTGGACTTCCGTTTAAGAGTAGTATATTCATCTTCACCTCACACACTTTGATCTGTCATTGAACAAAACTGTCTCGTAATAGTTATACCCGAATAAGCGCCACTGAATCAGCAGATATGCCTTTTGTATAAGCCTACAATCGTGGTGCACTATAGAGAGAATCCTAGCGATTCAAAATCTCCGTCAAAATAGGTGGTCAGACATGAGTACTGTTAGTTTTAAAGCCGTCTCTCTGTGCAATGAAATCAATTTGAACAAAGTGGGCGAGCATTTCGGTTTGAAAAAAAAATTCGAATGGGAGGATTTCGTGCGCCTCAGCGCGGGTCAGCTCAAGGGCATTCTCAAGGAGCCAGAGACCAAAACCATTATGCTCTTTGCTTTTGGGAGCATTGTTTTTGTCAATATGCTTCATCATGAAATAGTGGATGCTATACGCTATCTCTCTACCATCGAACCGCGTCTTGAAAATACTAATTTTGACTTCCAGGATGACTATACGCTTTTGTTTGATGAAAGCTCTGACCAAATTCCCAATATTGAAAGTTATACCAATGAGTCTCTGACGGTCAAAAGTTTTGCTTTCTATCAGATGGAAATTGTCTCCATGGTTTTGGCAAAATCCGTTGCCCTTGAAAAAATAGAATCGGATATCGAAACCCTTCTCGACGTAATCGAAACGGTTATGGAGCGTTTACAGCGCGGCAACCTCACTTTTAAAGACCGTAACACCGCTAAAATCAGCGCGCGTATTCTCGGTTTCAAATACAACACTCTCTCCTCCATCATGATTCTAGACAAACCCGATATCACTTGGAACAACAGTAGTGCGGAAATGCTCTATCAAAACCTTGCCCATCTTTTTGAGCTTGAAGAACGTTATAACAAAGTTCAACAGAAGTCAAATACCCTTATGGACATCGTGCAAGTGTTCAGTTCATTGACACAGCACAGAAAATCCAATTTCCTTGAGTGGATCATCATTGTTCTCATCCTCTTTGAAATCATTATGACGCTTTTAGAGTATGCCTATAAGTTCTTTTTTTAGCTGACATGTCGCTGGATAAGAATAGGGGCTGTATTCGTTTTGAAATATTTTATTTTCTTCTTACTTTCTTCTGCGCTCCAAACGAGCATTCGAACAGCGAAGTGATTAGGCGGGGATGGATCGACTTTTGATACAACCCCTTACTTGTATTATTGAAGAGGGTTGGCAATTTTGAAAGCCTCAATTTCATCTAAACTCTCTTTCCATTCGTGATCTCTCGCCATAAAGCTATCGGTCACGTTGAAATATTCATGAACAAGCGTGTTTGGATTATCAGGTGTCGGGTCATTCCACGTGGCATCTAAATGATAATAAGCATTTCCCACTTTGACATAATTCCATGCATGCCCAGCCCAATTGGCTTGGTCTCCAACGTCTCCGACACTACCTCCAAGGATGATACTCTTAATTCCTACTCGGTTCAGAAGGATGTTCATGGCTTCGGCGTAAGCTTCACAAATCCCTTCACCAGCAAAAATAATTTCATAGGCCATATGTTGTGGCGCGGGATAGATATTATTGGTGACTTCGTCAGGATTGTAACGGCTCGTTTTGATCAAATAATCATGGAGGGCGAGTTCTTTTTCAAGGTCTGTCATCTGAGGTGTAGTCACCTCTGCGATTATGGCATCTATTTTATTTTGGAAATCAAAAAAATCACCGTTTATGTTGTAATAGCTGATTGAATCTGCCATCTCGTAATAGCGGTCAAAGAATTCTCCGTAATAGACATAATCAGAACCCACAATGTAGCTCACACCATTTCCCATTGTTTGTTCCGTGTCAAGGTTCATATAGCGCAGGAGATGGGTGTCTTGAAAATAGCTTTCCATAGTAAATCCAAACCCAGTTGTTGGGTCTGGCTGTTCATAACACAAATATTCGCCGTCTTTATAGAGCTCGTAGGTCACTTTCTTTTTTGAAACCGTTGACATCCAGTTGTAATGTACAGCGCCAGAACTTTCAATCTGTCTCCCGTTTCCGAAATCCGAACCTTGCATAAACCCTGCAAAGACATAGTCATCTGTGAAATCTTGATAATAAAACTGTCCTTTCGCAACGTCATTTACATATAATCCAAATTTGTAGTAGGCTTCATTCCCATTAAGTAATCCATACCCATGAAAATTACTGTTCACAAAAGCGCCGACATAATAGTCCCCGTCTACCCACTTGTAAACCCCAGTCCCAGTATATTTTCCATTCAGAATATCTCCGATGAAGTAATCACCATTGTCGTACACATAAAGCCCCAAGCCGTGCATAATGCCTTGGCTATTGACCGGTCCATAATATGTGTCACCCGATAAATCAACAGGCTTGTATTTTGCTTTCAGATTGGTCATTTTAGCATTCAAATCCACATATTTAATCTTCAGACTGCTGATTGTTTGAAGATATTTAACCGTAAGCGCATCCGCTTTTGCTTTCTCAGCCTCTAACTCATTCAAAAGTGCTTTTTCCCGCTCTAAGAAAAATCCGATCTCTGACTTGAGTCGTTCTTCTTCAAAGGCAAAATAGCGTATGGCCACATTCCTTACTTTAGGTTCCCAACCGACAGCAGCGCCCAAGCTTTCAGCAATAAAACGAACTGGCACCATAGTTCTGCCACCAATGATCACTGCGCTCATATCCAGAGTTACAGGTGTATCATTGACTTGAGCGGTCAAATTCCCCACCTGCAGGGTAATGACCTTGTCCTTAGTGGTGCTCGTGATGGTTTGTGTCGCCCCATCCCAACCGACTTCAAGGCCAAGGGCTTCAAAGATTGCTCTAAGAGGCACCATTGTTCTGCTTTGGAGAATTTGAGGCTTTACATCTTTAAAATCAATCATTTTACCATTCAGTGTAACCGTAATGCCATCAGCGAAAACGAGGCTAAAAGCAAGCAATAAAACAATTAAAACAATCAAACCACTCAGAAATCTTATTTTTTTCATCAAATTCTCCTTAATGATGTCAGTGTACAGCAATACTATTATTTATACCCGTTTTAAAGCACTTTAAACTGTAAAATATTTGATGGCTTTCTGACCTTTAATTAAATCACGAATTTGAATTTCAAGGTCTTCAGTTATCTGGCTAAAATCGTGATTGGCGTTTGTTGCATCAAACGACCAACTTTTGCTTTTTATAAAGCTGAATACGTTGTTTGCAATGTTCATGACCATTCTATTATACCCAAATTGTCGCCTTAAAGCTACAAATTAGTCGAGAGTCAATTCTTCTGACAACATAGTTTCAAAACTTCTAAAGACCTCAGATACCGAAAAACCAAGAAGTTCACCTAAATTAACATAGTGTGCAAACAACAAAATATAGTGACCAACCCCTACTAAAACTTCCAATTCAAATATAAAATTCGTCTTATGTCTTGCGTAGGGGAGGGTCTCCGCACCCTCCTTTTTGGGAATTCAAGCGAATCAAACCCTCTATATGGCCGAAGAGATTCGAATCGGGGTCAAGGAGGACACTGAGACCCT
>JBBRGL010000211.1:0-5214 GCA_038240675.1 Peptostreptococcales bacterium | reverse complement strand
GCCCCATCATGACACTTGATCCTATGGTTATGGGGCCAGAAAGGCGTGCATTTAGGCCAATACCCGAATGATCACCGATGATGATCTCGCTCCCTCGACCAAAATAAGCGCCGTGTTCAATATTGATATTTTTGCCGGTTCTGCCGAACAGCATACGGCAAAGACCTCCACGCACTGCTTTTGAACACAGTGCATAGGGTGCGTCAGAGGCAGGCAAATGTCGTGCGACAGTATAGTAGCAGAGAAGTGCTATATTTTTTAAGATAGACATATGTGCTCCTAAAGGGTCCGTTTTGCAATAAAGGCATCAAAATTCTTGCTCACATCTTCTAGCATCTCTTGAATGGGCAAATCGTAAGGACAACGTGGCTCACAAGCGCCGCAGTGACTGCAGACATGGGGTTTTGTGCCAGTCGCATAGCGCTGATATGCCCACTCTCCAAGATCATAGCGTGTCAAATAGCCATTGAGGGTAAACATCAGCGGAATATCAATGCCTTCTGTACACGGTGCACAGTAACCGCAGCGTCTACAAAAATGATTGCCAAGTCTTTCGATAGTCTCCTTCATATAGGCTTTATCCTCTAGGGAGTAGTCCAAATCAGCACTTCCCGCAGCTGCATTGATCTCCACTTGTTCTAAAGTATCCATGCCTGGAATAGCCACAGAGACATGAGGGTTATTGAGGACGTATTTGAGAGCCACATCCCCGCGGTCGAGAGCGCCACCTGCCATGGGTTTCATGACGATGGTTCCCATCCCTAAGTTATGAGCCATTTCATAAAGCTTAAGGCCTTGGAATTCGATGATATTAAAAGGAAATTGAATCGTTTCGAAGTAGCCTTGTCCAATGACCTCTTCCATTAAATCAGCGCTGTGGCTTGTTATGCCAATGTGGCCTATTTTGCCTGCTGCCTTCGCCTCCAAAAGCGCTTTATATGCGCCGTCCTCAGCCATAATGGCATCGTACTGCTCTCTGGTTTTGACAAAATGGCACTGATAGAGATCAATGTAATCCGTTTGGAGAAGGCTAAGACTTGTTTCAATGGACTTTTTCATACCTGCATAATCCCTGTCCATCGCTTTTGTTGCTAGTACCCACTCGCCGCGACTACCACTCTCTTTGAAATAATTGCCGATCCGTTCCTCAGAGACCGTATAACCTCTTGCAGTGTCTATAAAGGTTATTCCGGAAGCTCTACACTGTTCAAGTATAGGATTTACCTCTTGGGCTTCTACGCGCTGTATGGGTATGCCTCCAAAACCGATTTCACTCACTTTCAGTCCTGTTTTTCCTAATATTCTAAACCTCATGGTTTTGTCCTCCAAGGCAGTTTTTAAGTTCAGCGTAAAGCGCCGGATTGGTTTTTTTGATATTGATTGGCTTAAGCTCTTTATTGGCAAAAGCATGCTCTGTAAAGCCTGAAACCAACAGTTTTTCACCCTCTTCATCACTTCTGAAAATATCGTAATGCATGCGGAAGCGGGCAAATTTGAAATTTTCGAGTCGTGTAATCACCCTTATTTCTTCATCGTAATGGGCTGGAGATCCAAAAGTGCAACCGCATTCTAAAACGGGGAAAAGTATGCCCTCAGCTTCTAAGTTTTTATACGAATAGCCAATCAATTTATAAAAATCCGTGCGCCCCACTTCAAAGTATTTGAAATAATTACTGTGGTAGATCACGCCCATTTGATCTGTTTCGCTATACCTTGGACGTATAATCGTCACTGAATACATTTAAATCCTCCTTGTTTGATAAGTCCGCATATGTGCACAGTAATTTTTATTGATGATCAGTCCCTATGACCTCAAAAAGAACCCACCAAAGAGAAGGGAAGCTAAAATCATGAGTGCTGGATTGACTTTTAATACGACGACAAGGAGTATGGTCACCGCTGCGATGGCGTAGGTCATAAGGTCCGGAAAAGAGCCTTTAGTCATCAATAGAACAGTTTGAGCCACCAAGATGACGACAACAGGCCGTACAGCCTTCATCATACCCATCATCCACTGAGCGTCCTTGTACTTTTGATAAATCGAAAAAAGCACGATGACTGCAATGGCCGTCGGAAGCACAGTCGCCACCGTACTGATAAACGCGCCGAACCAACCGCCTACTTTATAGCCCAAAACTGCGGACATTTTTGTGGCGATAGGTCCAGGAAGAGCATTGCTAATGGCCAGAGAATCAGTGAATTCCTGCATGGTCAACCACCCACGCACATCCACCACCTCAGATTGTATGAGGGGTATTGTAGAAGGGCCTCCGCCAAAAGTCATGACGCCAGGTTTTAAAAAAGAAAGAAAAAGTTCCATATACAGTCGTGTATTTGCATCCATTATTGAGGTCCACCTTTTTTGTTCATAGACAAGAGTACATGTCAATTATAGCAAACAAAACAAAATAGCTTCAAGAAATTTATTTCACACCTTTATTCGGAAATGGCCCACTGATGCAAGTGCTCTACTACTTGATCCAGTGACAAGTAGGTGGTGTCTAACTTTTCTGTCGGAAGTGCCGCATAAAGTGGCAGACGTGCGCGTGCATGATTCTTGACTTGTTCATTTCGGTGATCGTGTTCAAGTCTAGTGGACAGGGCCGATTCACTACAGGTTAACGTGATGACTTTCACTTCATAGTCATGTTCACCGAGGCCTGAAATCAAACGCTTTATCCACTCTTCTGAATGCAAAACCCAATTGAATAAAATCACCTCATACTGGTCACAGGCTATGAAATTGCGAAGCGTATAGGTGATATTGTCAAACACCATATTCACAAGTTGGTCGTTCAGCTTCCAAGGATGCATCATCCAGCTCCAGTCCCCATCAAGCCAAATAGCATTGTCGAATTTTTTGTAGAGTTTGACGCAGGTAGTTGTCTTACCAATGCCCATACTGCCATTGACAATTATTATTTTCTTCAAATGATTCCCCTCCTTTTTTAGCGCCAAGTTCAACCATGCCCTTTGTGATGTGAAATGGAAAATGTCCTGAAACACTGGATTTTTGGAATAACTCAGTGAATCAAGGGGGTTGTTCGGCGCTTCGCGTGGGACGGTGGTGGGACGGTAGTATTCGGGTGATTGTTTTAGGGTCTCATCCAGTTCCAATCACAGTACTCTAATGATGAGTGTACTCTATTCAAGGATTAGGGTGTCAAAAGCAAGTTTCTCAAATATTCATACTGCATATAGTTCCAGTTGAACAATCCGGAACTATATGCAGTATGAACAAGATCAACTACTTACTTTTGACACTCTAATCAACTATTCAGTCATTCATAAATGATTGCTAGTGGAATCAGGCCTCTGGCCTTAGTGGAAGCGCACCACGGTTCCCGGAAACTGGTGGAATCGGCCTCAGGCTTTGTGGAAAGGGTCGAAAACCTACTTCCAAGCCTTTTTCCACTAGCGAGGGTTTTCTGAGCGATTCCACTAGTGCTGTGTTCAAACTGAACACAAACGATTCCACAGGACTGAAAGTCCGATTCGGCTGACCCAAAAGAAGGGACTGAATAGTTACATTATTTTTCAAAAATCAACGCCATTAGAAAAGGAGTTGTCACTTTATCATAGCGACAGCTCCTTTTTAAATTTTTAAACACGCTCACCTAATTCCGTCGCAATCGTTAGGGTATTTCTTCCGTTTTGTTTGGACTGATAAAGCAAATCATCTACCACTTGATAAATTTCTTTTTCATTGTATTTCTTTTGCGTGATCAATCCACCAATAGAAATGGTAAGCGCCATTCCAAATTGCTTTAAAACACAACTTTCAAAAGATGTATTGAGGGAATGAAATTTTTCTATAAGCCCCTGAATGTGTTCAATATTGATATGACCCGTCACTGCAAATTCATCGCCTCCAAGACGAAAGACCCTATCATCCCCTCTAAAGACTGACTTGCTCCAATCACTTGTGTATTTAAGGATATCATCCCCCTTTTGGTGTCCGTAATTGTCATTCACGCCTTTGAAACCATCGATATCGAAGAACAAAACAAAGAAGGGCAAATGATCTTCCAACATGTCTTTAAGATTGTCCGTCCAAGATGTGCGGTTGAGGGCTTTCGTCATAGGATCTGTCTCAATGAGTTCAATCATTTTGGCCCGAGTGAGAACGATATTGATCAGCACTTCATTGACGATCATAAAAGATTTTGCAAAATCGAGAACGTCCTGATTCATAAGCTTTTGAGGATAAAGCATTACGATGTGTTTCACAAAGCGTTTGCTCTCAGAAAGCATATCTGAAGTTGACACGGGGTACATGACAGCGGTGTAATTTGGAATGACATTTTCAGTCACCATCATTTTATCGCCGTCAGTCAAAAAGTCCTTTTGGCTGATGACACATTGATAAAGCTCAGATTCCTTGTCCATATTGGTAATCACTTGATTGTGATAAAACATCAAAGAATGTAGACACCCTGTGCATCCAATAATAATGTCGTTGAGGGTTCTTAAATCAATACTTTTATCGAAATGGACCATTTTCACAAGTTCAAAACTCTGGTCTTTTTCAGCCAGTTTCCGTGTAAGCCTTCTGTTTTCTTCCATAAAAGCGTCTTTTGTTGTCTCTACAGACATCTGGTATTGATCAAATTCATTTAAGTTCACAGGTGTACCTCCGTTTCCCCTCATAATTTCATAGATCCCTCACAGGGTAATGTCCACGTCAAACGCATTCTCTATCCCTAACTCACTTTACCACTGAAAGTGTTATTTAACAATGAATCAACGTATTTTTTTAACTCACGCGGACGTTTGGTGAATTGTATCAACGCAGAAAATCGAAGTTTCTCAGCAATCTCCCTTAGAATTCTGCCACTTTAAATCCTAGCCCAATAGCTGCTTCCTTGTCAAAAGTACTATCATGATGCATGCTGTAATAAGCGTAAAAAATCAAGTCACCCAAACTGCCCACATGGTCTGGATGCATATGGGTGATCAGAATATCAATCTTTCGAATGTCTTTTAGCAAACCCTTCGATAGAAGTGTGTGAAATATCATTCCCCCTGCATCGACCAATATCAAAACATCCCCTAGTTTGTAATAAGCGCTTGTGTTCCCTAGCGTTGTGTTAAAAGCACTGCCTATCCCTAAAAACTGTAGCATACCTGCCTCCTATACCGCCTTTAATCCCTGAGTCAACCAATTTCGTACACCTACTCCCATTATTTGCGATAAGACGGCCTCTCGACAAC
>JBBRGL010000210.1:0-5311 GCA_038240675.1 Peptostreptococcales bacterium | reverse complement strand
GACGACACCTTGCTACTAACGGGGCTTATCAATCAGCAAGTCATTCGAACAGCTGAAATGTTAGATTTAAAAGCCGTTATCTTTGTCAGGAGCAAGAGACCGTGCAGTGAAGTGATTAAGCTTGCAAAAGAAAATGGTGTTACATTATTGACCACAAAACATACACTCTTCACGGCTTCTGGTATTTTATATGAAGCGGGTATACGAGGCGTATTTTAAAAGGGGAAAAAGATGAGCGGTTCAGAAAGTATGACTTTTGAATACCCAGTAATGACCATGGATTTTTCTACTGCAGGTGAAGCGTCAAGTAGCATCAAAAAAATACTCAAGCAGCTTGGCATGGATTCTACAGTTATTCGAAGAGTGGCCATAGCCACTTATGAAGCAGAGATCAATGTTGCAATTCATTCAACCGGTGGTAAAATCAAGCTGGATATCTTTACAGATAAATTAGTGATTACTGCTGAGGATCAAGGTCCTGGCATAGCCGATATTGAGCTCGCCATGCAACAAGGGTATTCGACGGCAACAAATGAAGTCAGGGAGCTTGGATTTGGCGCCGGAATGGGTCTGCCAAACATTAAAAAGTGCTGTGATGATTTTCATATTGAATCCGTTTTAGGAGAGTTTACGCGGGTCGAAATGACCATGTATATATAGAGTGGTATATAGAGTAAGGGGAGGGGAGGCGAATCATGAAGGATTATTGGCACTCGGTTATTCTGACCAAAGAACTTTGTACAGGCTGTACAAAGTGTATGCATAGTTGCCCAACCCAAGCGATTCGGGTTATAGAAGGCAAGGCCAGAATTATTGAAGAGCGATGTATTGACTGTGGCGAATGTATAAAGGTGTGCCCATACCATGCGAAAGGGGCCCTCACAGATTCCATAGAAGATCTTAAAAAGTTTAAATATAACATAGCTGTTCCTTCTATTTCACTTTATGGACAGTTTCCTCCCGAATATGATATGGATCAAGTATTGAATACTTTTTTGTTGCTTGGTTTTGATGATGTCTATGATTCGTCTTACGCAGCCGATGTTATTTCTGCGCATCTACAGACAATTGTCAAGGAACCCACTGCAAAAAAACCGATTATTTCAACCTACTGCCCTGCGATTACTCGGTTGATTCAACTCAGATACCCGTCCCTCATTGACAATATATCGCGGCTTGAATCGCCACTTGAAGTATCTGCACGTATTGCAAAGCAAAAGGCAGTCGCGTTGACAGGGTTGTTACCGGAAGAAATCGGGATCTTTTATATATCGCAGTGCCCAGCAAAGATTACCAGTATCAAGAAACCCTTGGGGATTGATCATTCTGAAATGAGCGGTGTTATAGCGCTGAATAATATTTACCCCAAAATTCTAAAGGCCTATGACAAAGTCAAAGACGTGAAGCCCATGTTGGTCGGATCAGGACTTGGCATTGGTTGGGGTAGAGTGGGCGGCCAGAGCTATGCAATAGGCATAGAGGAATATCTGGCTGTAGATGGTATACACGAGGCCATCAAGGTTTTGGACAAAATAGAAATAGGCAAATTGAGTACCATCGATTTTTTTGAGGGCTATGCCTGTGTTACAGGGTGCTGTGGCGGCCCCCTTAATGTGGAGAATGCCTTTGTTGCAAAGAGCCGTATACGCGCTCTAGCAAAGGGACGAGAGACTATTAGTTTGGAACCTCTAAGGAATGACTATAATCGCGAAGACCTTGAATGGCACTGCGACATTGAGCCCATTGGCGTGTTGAAATTGGATGTCGATTTTAGAAAAGCTATGGAAAAAATGTCTAAAATTGAAGAGTATAATAAATTTTTACCGAATATAGATTGTGGTGTTTGTGGCTCGCCAACGTGCCGTTCTCTGGCGGAGGATGTGGTTATGGGCAGAGCGAAAATAGAAGATTGTGTTGTTAAATTTGGGAGGAAGAAAAAATGAAAATTCGCGATTTAATTGAGCAATTTGGATTTGTGCTGTTGACAGAGTTTGAAGATTTGGATCGACAAATAGACAACGTCAAGTGCTGTGATTTACTCAGTTGGGTCATGGCAAAAGGGCGTGAAAATGACGCTTGGATTACGGTTCAGGTCCATTCTAATATTCTCGCAGTTGCATCTCTTTTAGATATGAGTTGTATCATTATACCAGAAGGCATTGAAGTTGAATCTGAGATAGTCACTAAAGCGACTGTACAAAAAATCGCCATTTTGTCCACTGAATTAAGTGCCAAAGATATTTTTAAGAAATTTTTAGACGCTGGATTATAGCCATGTTGATGGCGTATGATTTCCATATACATTCAGTTTTATCCCCGTGTGCTGAAATGGAGATGACACCCAATAGTATCGTTGGCATGGCAGCAGTCAAAGGACTTCAGGCCATTGCCATTACGGACCATAATAGCATAGAAAACGTCAAGGCTTGTATGGAAGTCGGGGAACAGTATGGTGTAATTGTTCTACCAGGGATAGAAGTTCAAACAAAGGAAGATGTTCATGTACTCTGTCTATTCTCGGAATGGACTCAACTCGCACTTTTTAATCAGGCTCTAGAACCGTACCGTATCCTAGTGAATCATCAGCCTGAGAAATTTGGTAGGCAGGTCATCATGACCAGTGAGGACGAAGAAGTAGGCGATTTGGAATACTCTCTCTATTTTTCTTATGCGGTTGGGTTAAGTCAATTGTTTGAGATGGTCGACGGACTAACGGGAGCCTTTATTCCGGCACATGTTGATCGAAAATCCTTTAGTGTCATTTCAAATCTTGGGTTTGTGCCCTTTGATTTGCCTATTCACACCCTTGAGTACTCAAGCGCTTGCGACATTGAAAAATTTCAAAATATGAATCCACTTGTGAAAAATTATAGCATACTCGTTGATTCAGATGCTCACCAGCTGGTTGATATCAACGAACCTATACACAGTATTGAAGTCAACGCACTGACAGCAAATGCTATTATCGAAAAACTAAGAAGAGGTTAAACTTGTGAGAGAATTATCCCTGCATATTTTAGACATTGTGCAAAATTCCATTAGTGCTGAAGCAACAATTGTGGAAATTGAAATTGATGAAAACTTGAGAGACGACTCCTTGACAATTGATATTTGTGATAATGGTCGAGGAATGAGTGAAACAATGGCTGCTCAAGTCATAGATCCGTTTTTCACAACGAGGACCACGCGAAAAGTGGGACTTGGCATTCCTATGTTCAAAGCCAATGCGGAAGGGTGTGATGGCAGTTTTGAGATCTGTTCGAAAGAAGGAGTCGGGACTACGCTTAAGGCAATATTCAAACACTCTCATATCGATCGGGTGCCCCTTGGCAATATGGCAGATACTATAATGACTTGCGTCATGTCAAATCCAACGGGTGATTTGTACTATAAACACCAAATCAACAATAAGTCCTTTGTATTCTCAACCCTGGATATTCGAAAGGTATTGGGTGACGAAGTGCCCCTTGAAGACCTTGAAGTGCTGAAGTGGATCGCAGAGTTTGTGGAAGAGGGACTGACTTCACTTCGAGCAGAAGTTGGCGTTCAACAATAAATCTAAGACCATTAAACCGAAGTCTACACCCGATGGGGTTGTGGACTTCTTCTTTTAATAAAAATAGTGTATGCTTTGTATAGAGTTGAAGATCATAATCAAAGTGAGGATAATAGACAATGCTGTCATCAGAAGATAAGGCGTATTTAATCAGTATGTTGATTGAAAAAGAGCAGAATCTCTTTCTAATGGCAAAAGCCATCGACTCCATGGGCGACCATGCTTTTATCAATGAAGGCCTTCTCAATGAGGGTGCACTAAAAAGCCAGCATATAAAAAGGGAAATAGCACATATTCAAAGGTTGCAGATGGTGCTTAAGGAGGATTGAGAATGAAGCGCATTGTTATTTGGGTGTTTTTATTGACAGTTGTAGCTCTATATGTCATGGACAAATTTCATGCGCCAAGTGTGATCAAATTTTTTGTTGGTGCATTTGGCTTTGGCACTACAGCTGTTCTGATGATTATTATGCCACTGCTTATAACGTATAAGGATGAACCTTGAATAAAAGGTATTACGAACGAAGGACAGTGTAGTCAGTGGATTTGTTGCAAAGACTTAATGTTTTTTGGGAAATAATTGCTGTTAAATATCGAAATCATTGGGCATAATAGATATAGAGAGCAGATCCATTTCTCTTGGTTAAGCGATATCACATTAAAAGAATGAACCAAGTCACAATAGATTTGAAAGGGGCATACCACATGAGAGTAAGATCAATTTATACACCTGCAATGCAACTGACCATCCTATTGCCAAAGGACACTGCACAAAAGGCATTTGAATTGTTTGAAACGAAAGGTTTTTTATCTTTACCTGTAGTTGATGGCAAAAAATTTGTAGGATTCGTTTCTAAACAATTTGTCTATGATGCTTTCTTTGAAGAAGACGGTAAAGACATAAAAACTTTTTTACAAAAGCCAGTGATGCATTTTATTCGAGAAAAAGTGGAGACTGTGACTGAAGATATTTTTATTGAAGAGGCAGCACATATTTTCTTCAAAGAGAACATTCGCTTTATCCCGGTTGTCAGTGACCATGATGAATTTTTAGGCATTATCACTCAGCGCGCTATTTTCAATATGTTGACAAAAGTTTACGGATTAGAAGATCCAAAGATTGTCATTGTATCGGATGACTTCAAAGGTACTTTGGCTAAAATCACCGAGATTATCTACAAAAATGATGGTAATATCACCAATATCGCACATGTCGACACAGCTGTAATGGGTCTTATGGAAATTTCTATTCGCGTTATTTCAAACAACGTGGAGCGCATCGTTGAAAAATTAGAGGAAAAAGGTTTCAGTGTCAAGGAATTTGTGAAATAGGCTTCAAATTTCTGAACGATAAGCGATAATGTCCTATTGTAACGCAAGGGATTCTGTCTTCTGAATAGCAGATTGGTTAGGGTGTCAAAAGTCCGTAGTTGATCCTATTCATACTGCATATAGTTCCGGAATGTTCAACTGGAACTATATGCAGTATGAACAATCGAGAAACTTACTTTTGACACTCAAATCAAAATTTCGGTATCGACTTTCGGTTTTAAGCAATCAGCATCATACATTAAATGCAACACTCAAATCATGAGCATAAAGTGACCTAAACGTGTCTCGACCCCAAAACAATCACTCCCATACAACCGTCCCACAACCGTCCCACGCGAAGCGCCGAACGGCCCCACAACGACCGTCCCACTACTGTCCCACGCGAAGCGCCGAACAACCCTTTCGATTCACTATGCCATACGA
>JBBRGL010000209.1:0-5323 GCA_038240675.1 Peptostreptococcales bacterium | reverse complement strand
CACTTATTACAAGTCCAATTTGGGCGAAAAAGAGCGCATACAATTTTTTCACACCCACAGGCAAAAGGATAAAACGATCCTAGTCGCGTATACTTATGGCGTAATCTCAGCACCACTCATCAAAACCATAACAGAAGACATAAAAAAAACAGGCATTCATATCAAACACCTGATTACTGCAAAACAATGGTATATATTTCCATGTTTAAACATCGAAAATCTGACTCAAGATTTTTATGTTGACCTTTCAGGGAGAGAGAAGACCAGCAACATTTTTTTTATAGGCTCTCTTGTATCGAAGCCTGCAATTTCGAATCTGTATGCGTCGGTCAAAGCATTTGTAGGGCGTCATTTTTGATGAAAATCAATGAGTGAAACGATTCAAATTTTGGTTTTCAAAAACAGTTTGACAAAAAATATACTTCGGTGGTAGAATTAAATTAATTCGACGGAGGAACTAATTTGAAACTAGATATTGAGAACTTGGAAAGTAGTCTATTTGATTTGATTGATCAGTTCAAAGTCATCCTATCTGAAGCGTTTTGGGAAAACATTCTCATGAATTGCACTAAGAACGAGTTGTTTGTTTTGTTGCTTTTGTATCGCAAATCGGATGTCAATATGACACAGATCGCTGAATATATTGGCGCGCCACTTAATACGACAACAGGCATAGTGGGTCGGATGGAGAAAAAGGATATGGTTAGGCGCGTGAGGCATGAAGGTGACAAACGTGTCGTGACGATCGTTTTGACTGACTTCGGGAAAAAACAGGTTGGCGATATTTTGGGGATGTTTTTACAGTATGGTCAGTTGGTAATTTCATCGCTGAGTGCAGAAGAATTGACACTTATGTCGGGTGTAATTGGTAAGGTGGTTGCCATACTTCAAAACAATAAACGGATAAGTGTCACACCAGAAAAAAAGATCAGAAAGATAGAAATTGGATAATTGAGCGTTGGCCACCGAAAGGTGGCTAATATAAAAAAAATACTTCGCAGATAGAACTATTCTGCAAGAGAATTAAATTAAATTCAGATATCATTATTATATAATCCATATGAAAGAAGGCACTTATGAGCAGAATTATTGTATTTACAGGTAAAGGCGGTGTAGGAAAAACAAGTGTTGCGGCTGCACATGCCGTTCACTCAGCAAACTGTGGCATTAAAACGCTAATCGTCAGCACAGATATGGCCCATAACTTAGGGGATATATTCGGCGTGACATTCAAAAAGGCGATATTCAGTATTAATGAGAACTTGGATGCACTCGAAATAGATCCAAATCTTACCATGGAAAACGAGTACAAAGACATGAAGAGGGCTTTCACAAACCTGCTAAAAAGCTCAGGAATGCCCATAGAAGCACTCGAGTCATTTGACATGTTTCCAGGGATGGATGAATTGTTCGCACTACTTAAGATATTGGATCTATACGAAAGCGGAGATTATGCGTACATCATCGTGGATTGTGCGCCAACAGGTGAAACTTTGACGCTACTTAAGTTTCCTGAGCTCATGTCTTGGTATATGGAGAAGTTCTTTCCTCTTGGAAAGCTTGCACTACGTGTGCTTTCTCCTATTTCCAAAGCCATGTTCAAAATAGAGCTTCCCGATAAAGAAGCGATGACAGATATAGAGAATCTCTATATCAGATTGATCAAGTTGCAGGAGTTGTTAAAAGACAGGACTGTGACATCCATCAGGCTGGTTGCCATGGCAGAAAAAATGGTAGTCGAAGAAACAAAGCGTAATTACATGTATATGAATCTCTACAATTTTCATGTGGATGGCTTGTTTATCAACCGTATTCTACCAAGAGATATCGACAATGCATTTTTCAGCGAATGGATCGATATTCAAAATCAGTACATTGAGGAACTGGAAAACATATTTGACGGCGTACCAATCCATAAAATTCCTTGGTTCGAAACGGATCTAAATGGACTGGACGGCATAAATAAAATCGTCAAATCAACACTGCAAGGTTGGGATGTCTTTAAGACGATTGAGATAGAAAGAGGCGAATCTTACGAAAAAACGCAGGAGGGTTATTTGTTGAAATTGTTCTTGCCGGCGATTCAATCAAAAGACTTAGACATGCATGAGTCAACAAGTGACATTATCATTAAGATTGGCAATTTCAAGCGCAACATTCCAAAGCCCAATGCTTTGAGAAGCTACCATATAACAGGTGCGAAGTTTGTGGATCAGATGCTCGTGATTTCATTGACCTCACAGCAATAAAGGAGGCGTTCCTATGAAACAAAATGAAGAGGAGATACTGGTCAAGCTGATGGAAATAGCGAGACTTAAAAAAGAAATCGTACAAATGATTGTTCCAGAAAAGACCTATAAGCATCTTGAAGTGATCGGCAATGAATTCAAAGCGCTGCTTACGGATCTGATCAGTGATGTTGCATGTGAGTGCGATTGCAAGCCGTCTGATTCGGATCATCCGTTAAAAGCTGCATCAAAACAACAATCAAAGGTAAAGAAAGTCGACATCGACTAAGGGAGACACTATGAGAATTATTTTATATACTGGAAAAGGTGGCGTTGGAAAAACGAGCATCGCAGCTTCGACTGGCATAAAGCTCGCAAAAGAAGGGAAAAAAGTGCTTGTCATGAGTACGGACCAAGCGCATAGTCTAGCGGATGCGCTACAGACAAAGCTTAGTTTCGAACCGACAGCCATCATTGAAAATATGTATGCCATGGAAATCGATGTGGTCCATGAAAGTGAACGGGCTTGGGGTGAAATGCAGGGATTTATGAAAAGCATGATTACATCTCGTGCCCAAGAGGGTCTTGAGGTAGAGGAGCTTTTAGTATTTCCGGGACTTGAAGAGCTTTTCTCACTTTTCAAGATCCTTGAAGTCTATGAAGCAAATGATTATGATGTGTTGATTGTCGACTGTGCTCCGACTGGAGAAACACTATCACTGCTCAAGTTTCCAGAAATGTTTGGCAATATGGTCGAAACAGTTTTGCCGATGAAACGGAAAATGGTCAAAGTGGCTGGACCGCTCATCCATAAAGTGACAAAGATTCCTATGCCTAAAGATTCTTTGTTCGAAGAATTTGAGTTGCTTTTTGATAAGCTTGAGCGCCTTCAACAGTTGATGCTGAATAAGGATGTCCTCTCACTTAGGCTTGTGACGACACCTGAGAAAATTGTCATCAAAGAGACAAAGCGCAATTTCACGTGTCTTCACCTTTATGATTACAATGTGGACGCGATTATCATCAACAAAGTCTATCCTGAAGAAGCACTTGCGGGGTATTTTAACAAGTGGGTGACACTACAAGCGGATGGTTTGAAAGAGCTTGAGGAGAGTTTCAGTGAGATACCAATTTTCAAATTGTTGTTACAAAGACATGAACTCAACGGCGTCGATGTTTTGGACGCAGTCAGTGGATTTTATGGCGAGGCTCATCCAGAAGCTATTTTCACGAAGCAAAAGATATTCACAGTTGTCAAAGATGGCGCCTCGCAAAGAATGGACATTAATTTGCCATTTACGGATAAGGAAGAGCTTGATATCGGACAAAATGGCGGTGAACTCCAAATTGCTATTCGAAATGAAAAGCGCTGCTTTGCGCTGCCAACGCAATTGCTCGGTAAAGATATTGTTTCAGCCAAGCTTGAAAATGGGGTATTGGCGATTTATTTTTCATGAGATGCGAGTGAGTTAGGCACCACCGACTCATTCATTAATTGAGCGAAAGAAAAGCCCATTTTCTGCTATGGAAGCGTCTAAAGATGATAAACGCAGTGGCGAGTATGGAGATGATCTCAGCCTGCCAAAGGCCTGCAACACCTTGATTCAAAGTGAGGATAAATAGATAAGACAGAGGTACGAAGAGGGCCCATAGTCGCACCATCGTGTAGATCATCAACTTGTAGGTGTCACCTGCACCTCTGAGTGCGCCACCCATGACGATCATATAATTAAGGCCTGGTTGATTAAATGCCATATAGATCATAACGGGTATACCGAGTGAGATAACCATTTGATCGGTTGTAAACGCATATAATAGCGGCAAGGGTACTGCAACAAAGATGATGCCTACAAAGATGCCCCAGAAGATACCTAAGACGGAGGATGTTGCCCCGATTTCTGAGGCCTTTTGAATGTCCTTTTCTCCTAGTGACTTCCCAACTAAGGTAGCGGCTGCAATACTGATACCAACCGCTGGCATAAACGATAGCGATTCAATCTGGATAAGGATTCTAAAAAGTGATTCGGCATTTGTATCAAGTTTGGAGATAAATACCCCCACCACCAAAAATGAGAGCTGCATGAAAAACTGTTCGAAGCCTCCTGGAAGGCTGATTCTAAAGAGTGGGGCCAAAATATGCTTGTCCATAAACCACTTGGCTTTAAGCTTAATGTCAGAGTTTTTAACGTAGAGCACATAAATGTAGATGAATAATGCCACAGTTCTTGAGAGCGACGTTGATAGAGCAGCGCCTCCTATGCCCATTTCGGGAAAAATGCCCCATCCGGATATGAGAACGTAGTTTCCAATTATGTTCAGTAAGTTTGCAAAACCTGTAATCCACATGGGTGTTTTTGTGTCGCCAGAACCTCGTAAGATGGAGGCAAAGGCAAAGGACAAGAACATTGGAACAAACCCGATCAATATATAATTAAAATAGATAAGTGCATCGTTAAATATTTTTGGCTCAATGTCATAGATTTTGAAGATTTCTGTTCGGAATAGATACGCAAGGCTCATGACGCATAGCCCCATAATTAAGTTCAGGACGACATTTTGCTCGGCAATGCGCTTCATCTTGTCTAAATTCTTTTCACCATGTGCTCTAGAGATCATCGCGACAGCGCCTGTATTGAAAGCTGAAAACGTGAAGATGAGAAAATACATAATCTGATTGGAGAATCCAACAGAAGCGATAGCGCCTGAACCGATCATTTGACCGATCATGATCATATCTGCAACACCTAGTATCGTGTTTAAACCCATTTCAATAATAGCAGGTGCAGCCATGGCCAATATTGCCATGATGAGTGCCTTTTTTTCGCGTAATTTTTCTAAATAGTTCTTCATATAAATTCTCCTAATTTGATTCGATTGCCTAAGTATTATAGCACACATTATGGGTGCCGCGTCACTAAACGGTGGAAACTGATTTTCGAAGTTTGAATAGCAATGGGGTCAGGCCTGCACATGCACTTTTCATTGTGATAAAATGGTGAAGAGAGATTATGGGAGGTCAGCTATTGGCAAGAAAACCACGTATTCATTATAATGGCGCACTCTATCATGTTATTGCAAGGGGAAACAATAAAGAC
>JBBRGL010000208.1:0-5336 GCA_038240675.1 Peptostreptococcales bacterium | reverse complement strand
GAAAGAACGGACAGATTCTATCCAATGAAAAAAATCTGGACATGACAGTATCAAGTGATATGATGAACGAACCTTGGTATGTAAGTGCCATTCACAGTGGTCAAATGCCAGTGCTTACCTCCATCAGACAACAAAAGTTTTCAATGGATAAGGACACATGGGTTATTTCCATTAGCCAAGAAATTACGGATCAAAAGGGAGAGAATAAGGGTGTCTTGTTGATTGATATTCGCTATCAAGTCCTTGAAGACTACCTGAAAAGTCTTGCCCTCGGCAAACTAGGCTATGCCTATATCGTCAATAGTGCAAATGAAGTGGTTTACCATCCAGACACAGTGTATTTTGAAAATACAGCAAAAAAACAAGAACTCAAAATTATGACCCAAATGCCAGATGGTTATGACGTCAGTCGCAATCGACTCCTGCACCATTACGCCATAGCCCATACAGATTGGATCTTGGTGGGGCAGTGCTCCCTGGACAATTTGGCATTTCTCCAAAGGCAACTCTTTGAAACCTTGGTCCTCATAGCGGTGGTCCTCCTTATTATTGTTATTGGCAGTGGATTTATAATCGCAAGAAGGATTACAAGGCCTATTTTAGAACTTGAAAAAGCCATGCGGTCATTTGAAGTGGGTTTTTCGCCGATTGCCATTGATGAGAAAGGCTGCTATGAAGCAGAAAGTCTCGCTATACAGTACAACATCATGGTAGAGCGTATCAAGACCCTTATGGAGGATATCAGCAAAAACGAATCCTATTTGAGAAACTATGAAATTAGAGCCCTTCAAAGCCAAATCAACCCGCATTTTTTGTACAATACACTGGATACAATCGTGTGGATGGCTGAATTTGGGGACACTCAAAAGGTCATCGATGTCACCAAATCCTTGGCTCAGTTTTTTAGAATTTCACTCAGTATGGGAAAAGAAATGATTCCCCTTAAAGATGAGTTTGACCATATAAGCCTTTATCTTTTTATTCAAAAACAGCGTTATGAGTCCAAACTCAATTATACAGTCCTTCTGGAAGAGTCCCTTGCAGATATAGAAGTCCCCAAAATACTACTCCAGCCAATTGTTGAAAATGCCATTTACCACGGCATCAGAGAAATGGAAGGCAAGGGCCAAATTACTGTTAAGGCGTCAATAGAGAATCAGATTTTGGTCCTGACAGTGGAGGACAACGGCGTCGGATTTGACACCGATAAAAAAGCCCGTCAATATGTAAAGCTCAGTGGCATTGGCATAGCCAATGTCGATCAGCGCCTTAAACTTTATTACGGCAATGCCTACGGCGTATCCATTCAGTCTAAAATTGGCGTCGGCACTGTAGTACGCCTGACATTGCCCATAAAAAATCAATAAAAAACAGGGCCTTATCAAAAATCAAAACTTTTGATACGACCCTGTTTAATTTTATGAGTTTTAAAAACATCCGCTTACGAATAAAGTCTTCTGCGCTCCAAAGGCGCATTTGGCCAGCGAAGCGACAGGTTGGGTTTAATCGCCTTTCATCCATCTCTTAATCCCTTGCGCTCCGAAGGAGCATTCGGCCAGCGAAGCGATTCGGCGTCCCACCGGGACATTCGGCCAGCGAAGCGATACAGCGGGTTGGATCGCCTTTCGATCCAACCCATTTAAAAGTATATATGATCTCGATAATATGGATTAACGCTTGGCGTGATGGACTCATCATCCTCTAGTCCCCTGATATCCTGTTTAAGTCTAAACATACGCTGATCCAGCTGAGAAATAATATCGGCGCATTCTTTCAGTTGGTTTTGGATATTGCTCGGTGCTTCCTCGCGGTATTTATAGTAGATTTTATGTTCAATGCTGGCCCAAAAGTCCATGGCGATGGTTCTGAGCTGGATTTCAACTCGGGTGGGGACAACGCCGCTGCTGAGAAATACAGGGAATTCAACATGGACATGAAGACTTTTATAGCCATTGGCTTTAGGGTTTTTGATATAATCTTTGATATCGACGATATTCATATCGGTTTGACGCTCAATAAGGCGAAGAACTGCATAGATGTCCGCAGTAAATGCACAGATAATGCGAATGCCAGCAATATCAAAAATCTTGGCTTTTGCATTCTCAATTGTGGGTTCGAGACCGATGCGCTCCAATTTTTCAATAATGCTGCTGTGCTTTTTGACGCGATAGCGAATGTGCTCGATGGGGTTGTAATCGTGAATACTTCCGAATTCTTCATCCAAAATAGTCAACTTTGTCCTAATTTCTTCAACTGCAAATTTATGGACCAATAACAAGTCTCTCCAAGGCTTCATTTCATCTGACATTACCATTTCATGCATGGTTTGATCTCCTTAGTGTTTAGTCACCAACTACCTTTAAATAAATGATTTCTATTATACCATTAAAGCCTGTTATTGGCGAATGACTTTGCTTTAATGGGCAACCCAGTCTGAACGATAAGCGATAATGTCCTCTTGTAACGCAAAGGATTCTGTCTTCTGAATAGCAGATTGATTAGGGTGTCAAAAGTCCGTAGTTGATCTTGTTCATACACTTTATTAAAGTACACGAATCGTAAGCGTCATGTGATTGGAACTGGTTGAGCCCCCTAAACAATCACCCGAATACGACCGTCCCACTACTGTCCCACGCGAAGCGCCGAACAACCCTTTCGATTCACTATGGCATACGCATGCTGTGGTATTTTAGGACATTTTCGAATACAGATCACAATGACTTCACGCTATATATGGTATACTAAAGAGAAAGACCTATAACGACGTACTAGTCACCCATAAGTTTGAGGAAAGAGGTGTAAAGTGACTATAGAATTGAATGCTTTCTGGATACTTCCTTTGATTCTTGTGAATGTATTGATGATTCGATTTTGGATGGCACTGGCGAGCCGTATTGGAGAAGGACTGGGAATATCGAAATTTCTATTCTATCTCTGGGGCAAGCTGTTTCCCAAAAATCAAGTATAGAAATTTTAATAAATGGAACATTAATATGAAAGAACACATAAATGCTTGTGTTGGAACACAGAGCGCGAATCGATGAGGAGTTCTTGTATGGCAGAGGGGCTATCGACGACAAAGGACCGGTCATTTATCAATGATTTTTTAAGTGCAGATGGTTTTGCAGTGGTTTCCGGTACATCCTACGCCAAAGCCATGCCCAATATGGTGCTCTTGGGGACCTGTGTTTCCAGAAGACCCTGAATGCGCCCATCAGGAAAATGAGCGTCTTTCCCTTAAAACCATGATTCTAGGGACAGAAATGTACGCCAGTTATTTAGCCCTCACACCAAAATAGCAAAAAAAACCGCCATTTCAATGGAAATAGCGGAATAGCTTTATAGAACCTTAATCCTACTACTGCCCCACGCGAAGCGCCGAACTCGCCAACTGATCACTATGCCATACGAATGCTGTAGTATTTCAGGATATTTTCGAATACAGATCACACTTAAGCCTACTCGATGTCTACCTTGTGGGCAACATAGAGATTGACTAGGGATAGAAGTGCTGCAAAGAAAAAGATGTATTGAGGACCCCATAGACTCCAGATGATACCTCCTAAATAGGCGCAGATAATGGAGACTATATGGTCCATGCTAAGGCCTAGTGACAATGTGGGGGTTATATCTGTCGGTATAACCGCGATTTTTCGGAGATAGACTGTACGGATCAGACCCATTTGATTGGACATTTTATCGATGATATAGAGGGTAAAAGTCAGCAGTACGGGTATCCCTGACAGTGCAAGTGATCCAGAGACAAAACCTGCACAGAGAAGGCCGTAAGCCAGATAGACACCAATGAAAGAGTAAGCGTCTGCAAAGAGGAGTTTTTTAATACCAAAATGATCGATCCACTTGCCGAGAGAGGGTATGAAAAACATACCTATTAAAGAACCGATGATGCCAAGTATGGCAAGAGTATCGGCCCGTTTACTGAGGAGATCGATCAGTACCCAAGGGCCATACACCAACATAATTTGCTTTTGAACACCATACATGACCACTAAAATGTAGTAATACTTATACTCTTTTCTGAAAATAAATTTGATGCGTTTGTCACTTTTGATGGGTTTGTGCACGATGAAATCCAGAAGAACAATCAGGAGAATTGAAACGGCAATGACACTTGCAGACGCTACAAAGATCCATTTGGTTGAAGTTTCGAAACTAAAGAGGCCATAGCGGAAGCCCAAAAATATAATGACGCTTGCAACCATTGAGGAAGCAGTTGCAATACCTTTGTATTGTCCCATGCGCCTGCCGATTTTTTCATCTTTGATAAGGGACATGCCGATGCTGTCTTGAAGTGGTATATTGAGATGAAAACCGATGGAGTTGATGAAAATAAAGGCGAGCATAATGGCAAAGGGCGGTGTAATAAGCCCAAGGGTCAAAATCCCCACCAAACTCAGAAGCTGAGCGATGATGGAAATCCGGATATCTGAAAACCGCGATAAAAAAGCGATAAAGATAATCGTCAAAACGCCTGGAAGCTCCCTTGGAAACTCAATAAGACCTCTTTGGTAGGCAGATATATGATACACTTCTTTAAAATAGTTGGAGAGGACTTCAAAAGTCAGTCCTGAGCCCAGTGCTGTTAATGCAATAATCACCAGAAAGAGTTGATAGGGGTTAATTTTCTTCACTAAATTTCGCATGTGATCCTTTCGGTCTAAATGAGCGAGAAGCTGGCTTGTGGTTTAGAGATTCAATCTAATAGCGCTCATGATTCTGAATATCCTCAACAGTATATCATAATTTCGAGACACGAAGAAGTACGAAACTAGCCAATCCAATGGAGAAAAGCATGCAAAAGCATAGAATTCTTAAAAGTACTCTCATAAGTATTTTGATACTCATTATCATAGGGGCGGTTTATTTGCAGTCGAGGATTTATAAACCCATGGCGGAAGTGGACAAAGCTTTTGTTTCATCAGAACAGGTGCGTGTTGAAGAAAAACCCACTTTGGCTTTTTTGCCAGTGAATCAAGAGATAAAAGACGCCATTATTTTTTATCCCGGCGGTCTGGTGGATGAAAAGGCTTATGCACCTCTAGGAAGAGCGTTGGCAGAAAATGGCGTTGCAGTATTTATTCCTGCAGTGCCCCTTAAACTCGCAGTATTTTCACCTAATGCAGCAGAACAAATGATTGAAAGTCATCCTGAAATAACGCATTGGTACACGGCCGGGCCGTGCCACGCCCGGGTTTAAAAAACCCAAGGTGGGTTTTTTTTTATTTTGGTGGCAAAAAACCCCCCAGTCTAAGGGCGGCCGGGGAACAAATAGTTATTTGATGGGGACAATGAATAAGTTTTTGTTGGTGCGGTGG
>JBBRGL010000207.1:0-5407 GCA_038240675.1 Peptostreptococcales bacterium | reverse complement strand
GTTCCTTAGCGTTCTTTGCATCAATGTTGGAATTATTGGGTCTATGTTATGCAGCCTTCTTCATTTTAGACCGCTGCACAAGATAAACGCCTATTAAAATAATGGAGGTGCTGATGAGAATGGTGATGCTAAAAGGCTCATGGAGTATGACAGAACCGAGGATTACAGCAACCAAAGGATTGACATAAGCGTATGTCCCCGCCTTAGCTGCTGGCCACTTCTGAAGGAGATAGATATAGGAAGAATAGCCGATGATGCTCCCAAAGATAATCAAGTAAAGCATAGCCAGGAGCCCTGTGGGGTGAAGGCTAAAACGTGGCAATTCACCCATCAAAATTCCCGTAATAATTTGGCCAGTACCGCCTGCAAGCATTTGAATACCAATGCCTGCATAGATTGCCCCTGTGGGCTTGAAACTTTTTGAATAGACTGAACCAGCAGCCCACAAAAGAGAGGCCATTAAAAGCAACCCCCCACCAAGAGGATCGATTCCCGTGACCGTTTGATTGCCAAAAATCAAATAGACGACGCCTAAAAAACCGATTATTAGGCCAATCCAACCCATAAGATCAAGTCGGGGTCTACCAGGAACAAAATATTCAATCAGTGCTATAAAAAGGGGTGTAGTGGCGATTAAAAGAGAAGCACTTCCGGATGTAATCCACTGTTCTGCAAATACTACAAATCCGTTCCCACCCAAAAGTAAAAAAAGTCCAACGATAGCTTGTTTGCGCCATTCTGCTTTTGAAGTTGGCCACTGAAGTTTTCTAAAGAAAACATAAGCAAACATCAAGGAACCTGCAATAATAAACCTCATCCCAGCAAATAATAAAGGGGGCATATAGGTTACGCCAATTCGAATTGCCAAGTAGGTAGAACCCCAAATAATGCAAACGGCGATAAAAGCCAAAAGTGCGGGGTCAATAGGTCGTTTTGAAGGTTTGTTGTCCATAATGCCTCCTTATAGTGTATTGTTTGTAAATTGTTTTCGTAGGGATGGATCCATGTGTCCATCCGGCATTTGAACTTTTGACCTATTGAAGGTAGAACACAGTTGTTCTCAAAATGATTTCAGAATAGACAAAGCCTTTTATGAATTAAGTCCATCATACAGGATAATCTGAAAAAGGTCCTTGCTGTTTTTTTCACTGTGTTGCCACAGATTGTCTTTATTATTTTCAAAGTGGCAAAAACAGTCAATCTGTTATAAACTAGAGTTAATTCAGCACTCAAGGAGCGTTCATGAAAAAACTGTTTTACATCATGGGATTCTTTTTTATCTATTATTTCGCAGTCGTGGCTTTTAATGGCGCCATAGACTTAGGCAATTGGGTTTCTCAAGGCAATGTGTGGCTTTTATATGGCTATTATGGCTTGTTGGCTATTATTTTTCTAATATTCTTCATCAGACCCCTTGTGGTCTATTTCAGCATCCCCAGTTTAATGTATGTGGCGCGTTTGAGAGAAAAGAATAGGAAGCCCAGAGCCATCCTTAAGCATCTACTCAAAACAGCTGATGAAGGCGAAAAATCTGCCTACCACGCAATATTGCCAAAAGACACTGCAGCCTACTGGGTGTGGATTGAAAATTGTATGGAAAATGATCTCAAAAGTTTTGATGCGATCATTGGAAAGTATGCCAAAAAAACCACCATATCCGTTATGATCTCGCCCAATTCTTTTATAGATGGTCTTATCATACTGATCAGCAACATCAATATGCTCAGTGAACTGAGTCAAAAATTGCGCCTCAGAGCAAATGTTAAAGAAAGCATCAGAGTCCTTTTCGGCATATTGTCCTTCTCATCCATAATGGGATTATATGAGGAGTTTGATGAAGTGATTGAAGAGGCAGTCGAAGAAATTATCGAAGAATTTACAGAAATCTTTGCTCAAGGTGCACCTACAGAAATCATTGGCAATATACCCGGCCTCAGTATTCTTCCAAAGCTCATATCGCCCATCCTTCAAGGTGCCTCTAATTTTTCGTTTATTTATTACATTGGGTTTGGGTTCAAAAATACCATAAGCGCCTATGTCAGCCAAGGCGAAAAAATTGACCAAGACGCCATCAAAAAAACAGCCCGAAAACAAGCTCGAAAAATGAAAAGGGTATTCGTCACCAACGCCCTAAAAGAGCTGTCGAGTAAATCAGCCAAACAAACAGGCAAAGCCTTCGGTTCATTAGTAACATCCATCAAAAACTGGAACAAACCAAGCACAAACGAGAACAATGAATAGCGTTTGCAATGTAGGGCAGATTAACAAAGACCAATGCCACAACATCGACGCAAAGGTAGACATACGCAAAGAACGCAAATGGTAGATATTTCAACCCTTTGCGTTCTTATGTTTCTTGCCTTATCTTTTGAAGACCACTTAAACGCTCTATCGGCGGGCGCTCAGGGAATCTCTTATTCAATAAAAATCCGGTCAGACACGAGATCGGCCTACTAAAACTTCCATTTAAAATTCAAAATTTGTCGTTTGTCTTAGGTAGTGGAGGGTCTCTGCGCCCTCCTTTTTGGGAATTCAAGCGAATCAACCCCTATATTCGTCTGAAGAGATGCGAATCGGGGTCGAGGAGGGCGCTGAGACCCTCCACTACTATAAAATTTCAATTTAATTTCAGTTTTACCAGGTCGCCAGCGAAAGCTACAAAGAAAGCAAAAAACCAAGTATTTGACGGTTGAATTGGTACCCCTTTGCGTTCTTATGTTTCTTGCCTTATCTTGGCGTCCTTGCGTCAGGTCTTTTGTATTAAGGCTTCTGATTTGATCTTAAACCACCTTCAAAGCCGCCGCAATCTCAGCAATAGACCGATTCGCATCGTCATACGGCACCTGACAAGTCCCAACCATTTTATGCCCGCCGCCGCCATTTTCTAGCATCAGTGCGCCAATATCCACAGTACACGTTCTGTTGAGAATGCTGTATCCACAGGCAATAGATACGTTTTGCTTGGCTTTGCCATCGACGATCCACATAGAGACATTCTGTTCAGGATAAAGGCTATAAATCATAAAGCGGTTGCCCGTATAAATCGTTTCGACATTTCTCAAGTCAGTCAAAATCACATTGCTTTCAATGGTAGTGTGTGCATGAACCATAGCAGTGAATTTCTCGGTTTGCTCTTTGTAAAGCGCTATTCTCTCCTGCATATCAGAAAGCGCAAGGATCTCGTCAATAGGGAGGTTACGGCAGTGATTGATAAGAGACTCCATCAACTGATAATTGCTGATGGTAAAATCTCTAAAACGCCCAAGACCCGTTCGTGGGTCTGTCAAAAATCCAAGCAAAATCCATCCCTCAGGGTTCAATATTTCTTCCCGAGTCAGTTGTCCTGAATCCACTTTGTCCACGGCTTCAATCATGTCAAGGTAGATTGGGAAGCGCTCTACACCGCCATAATACTCATAGATAATATGCGCTGCAGAAGGCGCCAGCCGACTTTCACCCTTGACCTTTTGATTCCAGCCAAGTCTATCGTTTTCAGAAGTATGGTGATCAAACCACATACCGCACCCCTCAACATAAGGCACGTTGGCAAGGACATCATCTGCAGTGGGCACAAAAAGTCCATCCTGAAGATCCTTAGGGTGAACAAAAGTCCAGTGATCAATAATGCCCGCTTCCTTCAGTAACATCCCACATATAAGACCGTCAAAATCTGAACGTGTAATAAGACGCATAAAATCCTCCTTGTTGAGTAGCTTCTTGTTTATTCAGTATTTTATCAGTTTATTGAGGTTTATACAATTGAGAGAAAAAACATTGTGCAGAAACTCAGCGCCGAACAAAAATATTAGGAGAGTGACGGGCCAAAAATCGTAGGGGTAAATCACGTGTCTACCCATTGTTTTGACTCAAATCCAAGTTTCTTTCCACGATTACTTTTTCGTCTGACTCAAAGTTGTTTGAGAAATCAGTCCAAGAAATATCCAAAATACATAAGCGACACAAACTACACTAATATTGAAAAAAGCTTGACCTAAATACCCGACAATCGCTGCAAAGATGGGCAGTAAATCAGGTCGCACTTTTGCGGATTTAAGACCTTGCTTCAATACTAAACCGATGAAAATCAAATAAGCCAAAAGCGCTGGTACGCCTGCCGAAAAAGCAGTATGCAAATATTCGTTGTGGGTTTTATCCACATAGGCAGTCGTTCCCCAAAAATCGATAATGTCTTGATGGTATTCCCGCTCCATGACGTGACCAAGATTTTCGATACCGTAGCCGAAAAGGGGACGTGCCTTCACGAGCTCTAAAACACGTACCCAAATAAACATGCGATTAGAACCAGCGTGCTCGTAGCCTTCGCTCTTTTGCATCATTGCATCCAAATCCATTTTCATCTGTTTGATTTCAAAAAAAGTGCTGTTGCCAGTTTGTAAATTAAATAGAACAAGCAAGCACAAACTCAGTCCAATAACGCTCAAAAGTCGATTTTTGATAAAAAGTCCTTTTAGTCTCCAAAGACGCACCAGCAGGAAGTAAGCGGCCAGCGCCAAAACGATTCCGACTAATGCACTGTTGGTCCTACTTGCAAGAAGACAGTAAAAAAGAATACCATAAGACACAAGGCCTAGCCATTTTTTCTGTGTCAAAAAATAATGGAGAGACAAAGGCAGCATCAGCACGAGAAAAGTACCCAGAAAGTTTTGATTGCCCATTGTTGAAAAGGCCACTTGCCAGCCCATGCGAATAATGTCTCTTGGAAAAGGATCAAGACCATAATGTTGAAAAATGCCATAAAGTGCTACACCAGACGCGGATAAAAGCACATAAGGGAAATGCTTTAAACTGGAAAGGGAGGCTTTTCTAGCTGCCAAAAAAAGGAGCATATACAAAATAAGCGTGGAATAACCTTCATACCTTAAAAACTCACCATACATAGCAAGCTCAAAATCCTCTGCAAAAAACAAAGAAATCGTTAAAAAACCGAAATAAAAAAGGAGTGACCCATTGATGATGTCCGGTTCGATTTATTTCTGAATATGATTACGCTCTCTGAAAATCAGATAGAGGTATATGAGGCTAAAAAAGAGCATTCCAAACACTTTCGGTTGATAAAAATAATCCATCACTTCAGGCACTGGAATATAAATAAGCGGAATAAAAACAAGTGCGCCTAAGGTGATGTTTTGAGTATTCAATAATCGATTCATAAATGCTCCTTCAAGTTCTGAATAATCTCTTCTTCAATCAGTTTAACAGAAAATCATTCAATCGGTCATAAAAGTATGCTTATCACCCATTGGGTGTGTGGTCAATAAGCGATCATGTCCTCTTGCAACGCAAGGGATTATGTCTTCTGAATAGCAGATTGATTAGGGTGTCAAAAGTCCGTAGTTGATCTTGTTCATACTGCATATAGTTCCGGAATGTTCAACTGGAACTATAT
>JBBRGL010000206.1:0-5413 GCA_038240675.1 Peptostreptococcales bacterium | reverse complement strand
AAGTACCTGCTTAGAGGCATGGAGAAGTTCACCCTTGGCACCAAATAAACGCAGCCAGAATTCAGGCCAGATCCAGATGCTGAGAAGAAAAACCATAGACAGAATCATAAGGGATGCGAGAGTCTGCCGCGTGGCTTCTCTTATCCGCTTTGGATTGTCTGCACCGTACGCTTGAGCGACAACGACTTGAGCGCCAATGGCAATGCCTTTGTAAATAGACCAAATAATGCCTCGAACGCGTGTGCTGAGGCCCATAGCACCAATGGCAATAAATCCCAAATTTCCGATGAGGGCCATAGAGATAAATCCAACCAACATTTCAAGAATATTCGACCCCACTATAGGCACAATCATTTTGAAAATGGCATATTGAATTTGTTTTCGACTGATATTAGCTCCGATTGGCATGAATTTTCTGCCCTTCTATAAGATCTATTTTCGCTCTGAATAGGTTTGTGAAGCCTATGTTAAGTTAACACTCCTATTTTACTGTTTTAGACAGAGAAAAACCAGTGCCTATTCTCATTCTGTACCGCTTTCCATCGTGTCTAGTGTCAACAGCTTCAATCAAAAAAATGACCTATAAGACAAACTGCCTCACAAGTCATTTTTCTATTGGAAATTGCTATTTTTGTTCAACAACTTGTTAGAGAACTGTGGATTATCGACTGAAATACGCGAGAATCCGTTGAGATAACTGAGCCGCCACTTGTGTTTGAGATTCATCATCTGTCAACCATTGAAACTCAATAGGATTAGGTACAAATCCTGTTTCAATAAGGAGAGACGGTGCCCAAGTCCCTCTTGTTACATAAAAGTTCTTCACATTAGCACCTCTGTCTTTTCGGCCGAGGTTTGAAACCATACTTTGGAGGATGCCCTGAGACAGTTCCTTTGCAATATTTTCTTTGTAGAATACCGAAAATCCGAATATTTTGTTGATATCAGCAGAATCATCCATACTATTAGAGTGCACTGAAACAAACAAATCGGGTTTGAGTTGTCTTGACAAATCAAGCCTACTGGTCAAACTCAGGTCAATATCCTCACTGCGCGTCATTTGGACTGTCGCCCCTAGATTTTCAAGCGCTGACCGGAGTTTTAAAGCAATTGCCAGATTGATTCCCTTTTCAGAATACAAGGTCCCCAGTGGCCCTATGGCCCCTGGATCTTTTCCCCCATGACCGGGGTCTACCATAACCGTGATCCCCTGAAGTGGCAGTCCAAAGGCTGATGCCATTGGTCTTCTTTTGAGATTAAGCATCAAAATGTTTTGGGTCGTGTTGACTGAGAATCCATCCAGGTATTCACCACTTTTGAGCGTGAAGGTATAGATGCCTTTTCCGCCCTCTATACGTGTCTCCACGGATTCAAATAGGCTATCCTGAGGCAAGGTCAATGGTGTCAAATTATCGATGCCACTCATGACTAGTGTCAGTTTTTTGCCGTCAAAGCTTGGAAAAGCTAAGGCCGAATGGCTGAGTTCAAAGTAAACCGCATCCCACTTTTCACCCTTTTGATACCCTGTGGACAAAACCGTCCCCTTAATAGCAGAAGTATTGGTAAACAGCTCCGCTTTGTCTTTTTTGAGCCATAGCCCTGAGGCTAATCGGATGTAGGATCCGGTAACACCTGTTACCTGATCCACCATACCCATGTAGACCTCCGATGCTGCACCATCAGATGTAGTGGGTTTTTTGTAGGTATCCACAATAGGTTCAGTGACCTTTGCATAATACGGTGCTCCCGTCATAATAACCCCTATAGTTGCAGGTGCCGTTCTGGATTTAGAGCTTCCTTTATACGTCATAGCATACACGGGTTTACCGATGTTGACCTTCCTCGGCTCTCCTGTATAATTCGGAAGCGTATAGCTATACGTATAGGTGGTGACATAAGCTAATTTTGAAGATGTCTTCGCAATAGCTGGCTTCATCGGATAGCTTGTTCCGTTGAGTTTGACAGAAACTGCCGAACCGATAGGTGCTTGACACGACAAAGTGATTTTCTCACCGGACTGCCGCTCCTCAATAGCTTGCGGAAATGCTGTTGCAGATGGAATTTCAATTGTTTTCATAGGCTTAGCCTGAGTGACACTCACATCTTTTGTGATGACCAAGGTTTTGCTTGCACTGCCTTGACTAAATACAAAGCTATTGACGCCGTTTTTAAGCGTTGCAAAATATCCGAAGTATCCCTTGGATGATCTGTTCGCCAGAGGCTGACCATTGACCAGAATTGGCAGAGTGGGATCCGACGTACCACATATAAAGTAGGTGCCTAATCTTGTTTTTGTATTTCCTGACGGTCTAGCAAAAGACAACGAAATGTTGGGTACAGTTGTCGTATCCTGTGTCACTGGAATAACTGCCGTGGACGTCCCTTGGATTTGACTGTAATAAGCGCTCAGAGATGCCCCTAAAATCGGAAACTTCCTGAAAGCTGAATAATTATAAAAAATACTGCCGTTAATGCCGCCTGAATTCGTATTGAGTTCAAGTTGTCTCTTGATTTCATCGACACCAAACCACGGACTTGTAACATCTGTATTTCCGACGCGATAAGCACCATGCCCTACGTAGAGCTTGACGCCTGTCCCCAAGACAACGTCCTTCCACCAAGTAATCAGTTTTGCATAATCAGCTATGGTATAGCCAATATTCCAATACAACTGGGGAGCGATATAGTCAATAGTGCCTTCCTTGACCCATTTGCGGCTATCGGCATAATGGTCATAATAAGACTGCATCCCCTTCGTATCACTACCTAAGGGATTTGTCGCCGCGTTGGCCCAAATACCAGAAGGGCTGATTCCAAAAGATACCGATTTTCCACTTTCTTTAAGGGCACGGGATAAGGAGGCGATCAACTGATTGACATTGTCACGTCTCCAGTCGTGAATACTTATAAAGGAACTTCCATATAACTTAAAAGCCGCGTCATCTGAAAATGTTTGACCTGGATAGAAATAATCATCAAAATGAATGCCATCGACTGCATAATTTTGAACAATTTCAAGAGAAGAATCTACAATCAGTTGACGCACTTCCGGTAAGCCAGGATTAAAGTAAAGATTGCCGTCTGTATGCTTTACAACCCACTCTGGATGGAGAACAGCGGGATTTGTAGCCGAAAGCGAAGCGAAATCATGACTAAGATCCTTAGTGCCTTTTTTGGTAATACGGTAAGGATTGATCCACGCGTGAAGCTGAAGACCCCGTTTGTGTGCCTCATCCACCCAAAAGGCGAGAGGGTCAAAGCCGTCAAGAGGTGCGACACCTTGTTTGCCCGTCAAATACTTAGACCATGGGAAAATACGTGAAGCGTACAGTGCATCCGCAGTAGGTCTGACTTGTAAAAACACAGCATTGAGCCCTGAAACTTGCGCTTTGTCCAGTATTGTAATTGCTTCGTTTTTCAAAAGGGCAACATTCGTAGTCGCTTTAGAGGGATAGTCAATATTGTAGACCGTCGCCACCCACAGCCCCCTCATCTCATTAGTCTGAGCAGAAAATTCTGCTGGAGCAGCCATTACCAAGCTACTTGGCAATAAAAGAGCAATGCTCATGAGGCACAAGACAATAAATTTAATTTTTCGCATGAGAGTTCTCCTTTATATCATCTTATGATTAGCGTGTCAAAAGCAAGTTTCTCGACTATTCATACCGCATAGAGTGCCAGTTGAACCCTCCGGAACTCTATGCCGTATGAATAGAATCAACTAAGGACTTTTGAACACCCTAATCTTGATTAGCGTGTCAAAAGTAAGTTTCTCGACTATTCATACCGCATAGAGTGCCAGTTGAACCCTCCGGAACTCTATGCCGTATGAATAGGATCAACTAAGGGCTTTTGACAACTAATCATCTAATGATTGATATGCTTATTCTACACCTCCTCTTTATATTTAAAGGTAAAACGGGGGCGATTTAAAGAACTTGTAATATACAGCGTCAGAATAGTAACAACTCACATATAGATTTCAGTATCGAGGTCTTCATAACGGATTCGCATCCCTTTTCAATAGAAATAGAAACCTTCTACTTCCTCGCCACTGCGTATGACACCTGCTTCTTTCGGAATGATAACATAGCCATTTGAACCCGTCAGCAAAGTGATCATTCCTGATTTGCCCGATGTTGGGTGGGCTTTGAAACTGCCGCCCGCCTTGACAATGGATACCATTTGATAGGTGTCTCTGCCCTTAGCTGCATAGACTTCCTCTGTCAATACAACCTTCTGAGGTCGATCCACACGGACTTCAAAGCCCCAACTCTTCATCAGTTCTCCTACGATGACTTTAAAAACAATGATGGACGAGACCGGATGTCCTGGTAATCCAATGACGGGTTTATGACCATCTCTTGCAATAATTGTCGGTTTGCCCGGCTTGATGGCCATACCATTCATCAGTACACCTGCATCGCATATCCCATTGAGTAGATCAAAGGTATAATCCTTTTCACCGACTGAGCTTCCCCCGGAAACCACAACAAGGTCCGACTGCTCAATTCCACGACGAAATTCCGTCTCTAAAACGGCATAGTCATCCTTCACAATTTTGCATTCAACAACTTCCATGCCCATTTCTTGAGCGAGAGCCGACAAAGTATAGGTATTGATTTCGCGGATCTGTCCCACCTTAGCCTCTTGGTCAACCGCCACTAACTCGTCACCTGTCGAAAAAAACGTGACCCTTGGTTTTTGTCTGACTGGAATTTTTGAAATGCCCAAAGAAGCCAATGCACCAATTTCATGGGCAGTAATCAACGTGTTTTTCGACAACACTTTTTTACCGATAAACATATCATCCCCAATCTCTATGATATGTTGGCGCTCCTGAACAGGAGTATGAATATGCACTTCATTATCCCCAACTAAAGTTGTGTCTTCAATCATCACCATTGTATCCGCATCTAAAGGGAGCATGGCACCTGTCGGCACGTAGACACAGGTCCCTTTCCGCAATGATTTAACAGTCTCCGTACCTATGTCTATTTTTTCGGTAAGGCTTAAGACACAGGGTTCATCAGTAAAATGAAGTGCATAGCCATCCACGGTTGATTTTGGAAATGCAGGTATGGTTTCTTGGCTGATGATATCTTCTGCTAAAGTGCGGTGAAAACAAGTTTCTAAAGTAGCGTATTCCACCTGATTAAATTGCCCGTCAAATTGCTTATGAATGAGTTCCAAAGCGGATTCAATGGAATTGAGTTGCATGTTTTTCATTTTTCTTCCTCCACGGTCTCAATGACTTGTTGATAAGCTACCTCTGTATCCACATCCCAGAAAAACGACTCCCTGTCTATAGGAACCTCCACTATAACATCCAGGTATTTTTGTATCACTTGACGTCCGCCAGTGTCCCCATCAATGGACTTAAAATCCTCCAGTAGGGATGCATCAAACAATA
>JBBRGL010000205.1:0-5431 GCA_038240675.1 Peptostreptococcales bacterium | reverse complement strand
CCTCGAAGGGTATAAAGCCCACATTTTAGAGGTGGACAGAGATGTTGTGATTCAAGTAGCGAACAAGCTTATTCTGGATACGACCTATTTACTCAGTGAAGGAGGGGCAATCTTATGAAAATAATGAACAATGATTTTTTAGGGGAAGCTCTTTATTACAAGCGGGGGTCCTCTGGACTGGATATGTATATCCTCCCGAAAAAAGGATTTGCCAGAAAACACGCTTATTTTGTGACGCGATATGGATCGATACACAATGAGTTTCTCGTTCAAGACAAACATCACAAAATGCCCCTTGGGATCGCACATTTTTTAGAGCATAAAATATTTGAAAATGCAGAGTTTAATGTTTTTCAAGAGTTTTCAGCTATGAGTGGCTCTGTCAACGCCTCCACAAGCTTTGGGTATACCCAGTATTTTTTCAACTGCACAGAGCGTTTTGAAGACAATTTGAAGCTTCTTATGCGCTTTGTTCAGTCCCCAAATATCACTGCCGAAAATGTCGAAAAAGAAAAAGGCATCATCGCTCAAGAAATCAAAATGTATGAGGACAATCCAGACTGGGTTCACTATTACAGCCTTCTTAAAGCCCTTTATGAAGAACACCCTGTGCGCTATGACATCGGCGGTACAGTCAGCAGTATTCACGAAATCACAAAAGAGGACTTGGATGTTTGCTACAAAGCTTTTTATACGCCGAGCAATATGTTTGTTTTGGTAGTAGGGGACGTGCCAATTCACGAGACTTTTGATCTGATCGAAAACAGTTTGACGATCAACTATAAGCAAAGCAACCAAAAAATAAGTCGCACCTCGCCCTATGAAAATCCGAGAGTCAACTTCAAAACCTATGATGACGACTTCGCAGTGCCTATATCAAGATTCTTTCTCGGTGTAAAAGACGTGCAAGAGGGATTAAGCGGCAAGGACCTTCTCAGAAAGTCCATCGTCACAAAGATTATGCTGGATATGCTGTTTTCACAGTCGGCAGATCTCTATGCTGAGCTTTTCCAGTCGGGCAAAATTAACGCGACCTTCTCTTATGAATACAGCTACGAAACGGATTATGGCTATACCCTTATAGGCGGAGAGGCAGATGATCCAGATGGTACAGCCGCCTTTATTTTAGAACGGGTCAAGGGTTTTAAAGAGACAGGTCTTGACGAAGCCCATTTTGATATTTTGAAGAAAAAAGCCATTGGGCGTTACTTGAATGCTTTTAGCAGCCTTGATTACATCGGCAGCTCTTTTGTGCAAATGATCAACAAAGGCATCAATCCCTTTAACTATTATGAACTTCTTGTGGATGTTCAGTTTTCAGAGGTCCTGAGCCGATTGAGAGGAAGCTTCTTAGAGGAGTACACATCCTTGTCTATTATGCGCAAAAAACACGATTAAAGGAGGAATAAAATGGGTTCAAAAGCAGTTATGACTGGAAATCAGGCTATTGCTAGAGGGTTTTATGAGGCAGGCGGAAAAATTGCCGCTTCGTACCCTGGATCGCCGACGGTGGAAATACTTCAGACCTTGCGCGATGACTATCCCGATATTTACGCCGAATTTTCGATCAACGAAAAAGTTGCACTTGAAGTTGCCATTGGTGGAAGTTTTGCAGGAGCGCGTTCTCTGGCCATTATGAAGCATGTAGGGGTCAATGTAGCGGCAGATCCGCTGATGACCTTCACGGAGACACCAACTCAAGGTGGATTTTTGCTTGTTTCGGGAGATGACCCTGGTATGGCGAGTTCCCAAAATGAACAGGACAACCGTATTTTTGCACGTTTTGCCCATATGCCAGTTCTTGACCCCTCAAACAGCCAAGAAGCAAAAGACTTTACAAAGAGGGGACTTGCCCTCAGCGAGGTCTATCATACGCCTGTCATGATGCGGATTACCAGTCGGCTTTGCCATTCGAGGAGTATCGTTCAATTAGAAGAACTTGAAGCACACGAAATAGTTGGATTCGATGGACAACCAGAAGATTTTGGCATGATCCCGCCCTATACTTTTTCAAAGCAATACCACATGGTGCAGCGGCTTGAACAGATACAAAAAGATGCAGAGAGTCTAGGGTTTGATCATTTCGAGAAAAAAGGGTCAGATGTTTTGATTATTACTTCAGGTATTTGCTATGTGAATTTGATGGAGCTCTCTCCAGCCTATGATGTCTACAAATTGGGCATAGTCCATCCACTTCCCATTAATACCCTAAAAGAGCTTGCGGGTCACTACAAGCGCGTAATCGTCATTGAAGAAATGCAGCCCTTTATTGAAGAGGCTTTGCGTCTTGAAGAAATCGCTTGTGAAGGAAAGGCGTATTTTAGCTTTACGGGAGAGCTTCACGCAGACACTATTGAAGCTGGCCTTATAGCGGCGGGACTTTTGCCCGCTAAGGCAGTTGAAAACAATGGGACCGAAAAAACTGTTGAAAGACCGCCTTTATTTTGTGCAGGGTGTCCACACAGACCTGTATTTGATATTCTGAAAAAAAGCAAAGTCAAAATCATCGGTGATATAGGGTGTTACTCCTTGATGGTGCTGCCACCGGTCAAAGTGCTCCGTTCTATAATTTCTATGGGGGCATCCCTCGGCATTATGAAAGGTATCATGAAGGCCAATCAGTTTGCAGGAATTGACGAGCCTTTAGTGGCTGTCATAGGCGATGGGACTTTCTACCATTCGGGTATGACAGGGATATTGAACCTTCTTCATCAGGTGAAACCGGGAGAAAATATGACCGTCATAATCCTCAACAATGGGACGACTGCCATGACTGGCGGCCAAAACAGCGCAGGTTCGGGTCATTATACTTCGAATGCAGATTTGAACGTGGATATGGTCGCACTTCTAAAATCCATGGGTTTTGACCGCATTACAGAAGTCGACCAGTTTGATTACAAGAATGCCAAGGAAGTGATCAATGCAGAGATCCAGTACAAGGGCCTCAGCATTGTCATTACCACGAGACCCTGTGCACTGAACTTTAAAATTAAGGAACCTCATTTTGTGGTGGATCCTGTGGTCTGTATCAACTGCAGAACTTGCCTCAAAACCAATTGTCCCCCTATACTGATGAAGTCTTATGCGGGCATAGAACAGCTTAAATCCTCTATTGATCGCAATTACTGTGTCGGTTGCTCCGTGTGTTCTCAAGTATGTCCAGTTGGAGCCATCAAACGCTCTACTCAGGAGGTGTAAAATGAATACTGTCAATGTGATGATCGCTGGTGTGGGCGGTCAAGGACTTGTACTCACGACCAAAATAGTCTGCGATGCCGCTTTTAAAGCAGGGTATGACCTCAAAAGCAACGATGTCATCGGCCTTTCTCAAAGGGGTGGTCGAATTTGGGGAAGCGTACGTATGGGCGACAAAATTGAATCGCCCAATATTTCTCTTGGAAAGGGCCATGTGCTCATCGCTTTTGAACCTCTTGAAGCACTCAGGTGGAAAGATTATATTGAGAAGGGTGGCCATATTGTCATGAATCTTTCACAGATTCCACCTGTGCCCGTCATGCACGAAGAAGTTGCCTATCCTCAAGATATAGAAGCGGTTTTGAGCGAAAATTATGACGTGATTGCCATGGATACTCTTCAAGTCGCCGCAAGCCTCGGGACCATGAAAGCATCCAATATTCTACTCATAGGCTTTGCTGCGCAGTTTATGCCCATCAAAAAAGAGTATTGGCTTGAAGCCATTGCAGACAACGTACCATCTAAGTTCATTAAGGAAAACAAAGATGCATTTGAGTGGGGCTATACGTTTACAAGAACTTGATGTAAACTGTAAAAAAGATGTTTTAAACAGAATATCAATCATAAGGAGGTTGTGTATGGGGTTTTTAGACAAACTGAATCAAACGCTGAATAAGGCCGGTGAAAAAGCCAATGAAATGGCAAATGTTGCAAAGATTAAAATGGATATTTCAAAATTCAATGGCAACATCAACACAAGGTACCAAAAGCTTGGTGAACTCGTTTACAAATCAGAAAAAGAAGGATTTGACGCAACTGTCGAAAAAGCTTTGTTTGTCTCTGAAATTGAGAACTTCTTCGAGGAAATTGTTAAACTCAACGCTCAACTCGCAGAATTAAATGCAGAAAAAGAAGTAGTCGTACAAACATATGAAGAACCACAACAACAAGAATTTGTTCCAGTTGAAGGTAAGATATGTCCAAGTTGCGGCAAATCTAATGAAGTGAATGCAGTATTCTGTGCTGGCTGCGGTACAAAGATAGGATAGATTCTACTATAAATAGTTAAATTCACCAAATTCCAATAGCCACAAGGTTCACATCAGAGTAAATGCCTCAGTTTTTGACTTTGTCGTTTTGCTTTGTGTGAAAGTTTGTGGCCTTTGCGGTACATACGTTCTACATTATGCAAAATTTTAAAAAATAGAGTGTGTATATGAAAGGGGTTTGCGTGAAACTAAATGTCATCGATCTTGGGCGCTGTGATTATCAAGTTGCCCTCAAAAAGCAGTATGAAATCCTTGAAGCCGTTCAAAATGAAACCCTAGAGGATACCCTAATACTCGTAGAGCATCCGCCTGTTGTGACTCTCGGACGCAATGCGGAAGAAGGCAATGTCTTGTTTCCAGAAGCATTTTTAAAAGCCCAAGGGTTTGATGTCTATCATGTGGAACGAGGCGGAGATGCAACATACCATGGTCCAGGACAAGTTGTAGGCTATCCCATTTTTAATATCAAAAAAAACCACGGCAGAAGCATTAGACACTTCGTCGAATCTCTAGAACAGATCTTCATCGATTTGCTGGGGGATCACTATGGAATTTCTGCAGCCCGCGACGAGGTCAATGCAGGTGTTTGGATTGGCAAACAAAAGATCTTGGCCATTGGTCTAGCAGTCAAACGGGGAGTGACCTTCCACGGCTTCGCTTTGAACGTCAACACTGACCTGAGCCACTACCAGTATATCGTCCCCTGTGGTCTTACAGACAGGACCGTCACTTCACTTGTGCAACAGCTTGGCGCTGAACAAAATATGGAAAAGGTCAAGGGCGAAATTGTTCATGGTTTTGAAAAACAGTTCTTTTAAAAGCCCTATATGATGTGAAATGGAAAATGTCCTGAAACACTGTATCTTTAGAATAGCAGAGTGAATCGAAAGGGTTGTTCGACGCTTCGCGTGGGACGGTTGTGGGACGGTTGTATGGGAGTGGTTGTTTTGGGGTCGAGACCCGTTTAGGTCACTTTATGCTCGTGATTTGAGTGTTGCATTTAATGTATGGTGCTGATTGCTTAAAACCGAAAGTCGATACTGAAATCTTGATTTGAGTGTCAAAAGTAAGTTTCTCGATTATTCATACTGCATATAGTTCCAGTTGAACATTCCGGAACTATATGCAGTATGAACAAGATCAACTACGGACTTTTGACACCCTAATCAATCTGCTATTCAGAAGAC
>JBBRGL010000204.1:0-5460 GCA_038240675.1 Peptostreptococcales bacterium | reverse complement strand
CCTCCGCAAGCTTTCGCACCTCCGTCGCCACCACAGCAAATCCTCGACCACTATCCCCCGCTCGCGCCGCTTCTATTGAGGCATTTAAGGCGAGAAGGTTGGTTTGAGAGGCGATATTGCGAATTTCACCCATCATGTTGGTGATTTCAGACGTGCTTTCTGTAAGGGTTCCAACGGTCACACACGCATTTTCCATACCATTTTGAACGCCTTGAAATTCACTGACCACATGCCCAATAGCCGTCTGCTTTTGAAGGGCTCTCTCGTAGTTCATCTGGGAAATTTCCAGGACTGAAACCACAGATCTTTGATTGCCATCGACATTTTGAAATATTGCTTCTGTGAATTTTTTGATTTCTTGAATATGCTTGAGTTGTTGTTTGGCAGAGAAAGACAAGCTACTTCCCGATGTGGAAATTTCCCGCATAGAAACATCTATTTCATCTGTGGATGTGACAAACTCTCCTACCATTGACAGCAATAAATCTGTCTGTTTCTTTAAATCATCCTGTTGGGTTGAAGTGTCTCCTAAGTCATGGGGTTGAGCAGAACCACTTTGACCATCCTTAACATTTTCAACTTTACCCATCACCATTCTCACGGATAGTATAACTATTGCTAACGTCTCAATAATGACCACGACTATCAGTCCCATACTTGCAAAACTCCCCATAACGCCCCCCATGTTCCTCATTTCAATGCTACATAAGCATATTGCAACTTCCATACCAACTTTTAAAACCAAGGAATGGGCAATTTTACTGCCCCGTGGTTTCAAATGGTGAATTAAAGGGGTTATAATGGTGTTCAAATGGGTTTTAATGGCGGAGCGGTTTCATACGTGTTTCATAAAGCGATAGCCTGCGCCCCACACGGTTTCAATAAAGACAGGATTTGCAGGATCTTTTTCAATTTTTTTTCTGATTTTTTGGATATAGACTGTCACCGTGCCGATATCGCCGTAGTTGTCAACGCTCCAAATACGTTCGAAAATCTGCTCTCTGCTGAACACGATGTCTGGATTTGACGCTAGAAAATAAAGCAGTTCAAACTCTTTGGTCGTTAAGGCCACTTCACGGTTATCGATAAAGACCCTATGGGATTTGGGTTGCACAAGTAGGCCGCCACTGGAAATATCCTCCGAATCTGAAGCTTTGGAAGAAAGGCGCTGATACATTTTTAAATGTGATTTTACCCGAGCGACAAGCTCTGCTGGGCTAAACGGTTTAGTGACATAGTCATCGGCCCCAAGTCCTAGTGCCCTTATTTTATCATTGTCTTCGACGCGGGCTGAAACCACTATAAAAGGGATGTCCAGCCGTCCACGAAGCTGTCTGCAAAGCTCAAATCCATCCATTCCCGGAAGCATCAAATCAATGATGATCAGGTCCCACTCCGCCTTCAGTGCAAATTCCAAGCCCTGCTTGCCATCGGTACAGTGGGTCACTTGGAAGTCTTCTATTTCCAAATAATCCCGTTCAAGACGCGCAATGCTCAAATCATCTTCAATGAGCAATATTTGTATTTTCTGCATACATCACCTCTTCTACCATGGGTACATTCCCTTGCAAATCCTTCCGAATCGCTTTTTAAGACACTTTTATTGGCAAACGCATACAAATCGTCGTGCCTTGATTGACTTGACTTTGAACGGTGATTTGTCCACCGTTTGCCTCGACGATTTCCTTGGCAATAGCAAGTCCCAGTCCACTGCCACCGGTACTGCTTCCCCTAGAATTGTCCACTTTGTAAAAACGGTCGAAAATTTTATCCAGTTGGTCTTGATCAATGCCAAAGCCGTTGTCATGAATGCAGAGGATGACGTGATCCTCTGCTCTTTTAAGGTCTACATTGATTTCAATTTTTTCAGCACCGTTATGAACGATGGCATTTGTGACCACATTGCGAATCGCCCGTGTCATGTGCCTGCAATCAATGAGAACAGAAACCTCATCTCCTAAAGTCTCCGTATAATTCATTACAACGCCCCGCTCTTCCCCTTCCAACTGCAACTCTTGGAAGAGTTCTCTGACGTATAACCCCATAGGCATAAGGCACATTTCAAAGGTCATGACATGCATATCTAGCTTTGAATATAGCATCAAATCATCGATCAATCGGTTCATATAGCGGGCATTTTGTTGAATAATGCGGTAGTAGGCCTCTTGTTTTTCAGATGTATCGGCCACACCATCGACGATCCCATCTATAAACCCATTGATAGAGGTAATGGGCGTCTTCAAATCGTGAGAAATATTAGCGAGCAGTTCCCTGCGGTTATTTTCATATTTTAGTTTGAGTTTTTCAGACTCAAGAAGACCGTTGCTCATGTCGTTAAAAGCTTCAATCAGTTCTGCCACCTCTGGCACAGCTCTGGCTTTTAAACGCACATCATAATTCCCTTTCGATACTTGGGAAAATCCGTTTTTCAAAACTTCAATCGGCGCTAAAATACGCTTGTCAAGTCGCACAGAAACAGTGATACTGACAATCTCCTTAATGACAACAAGTCCTAGGATAAGGGTAAAAAGAATTCCTTCTCCAGGAATATGATCACTTTTAACCATCATAAACGCAACAAACATAAGAATCAGCATCAAAAAAGGAGAAAATAAAAAGAATTGATGATAGCGTCTAAATTGCCTTCTGATTTTGAATTCTGGACAACACGCTTCCCCAATTTTAGAACGCTGGTGAAATCGAGTCTTCAAAAATTCATTCATACGGCTGTTTTTCATTCTTCCATGTTTCATAGATTTCTCCTTACGGCGTATCGAACTAGGGTTAGAGTGTGTAAAAGGACAAGAGGGAGATACACAGCGTGCATCCCCTCTGCCAAACACCAAACTTTACTTTATTTGGTGTTGCCTTTCAAATTAACTGTCATAACTTGATCATTGCCCTCTTTATCTTTTCCCTTTACAACCATTTGCACAGAAGCTTCGACAGGTGTCTTGTCCTCTTTGACAGTTACTTGTATTTTCAACGACTCAGGTGCCATTGTTTTAAAATCAATATTCATGCAACCACACTGTGTGAGCCAGCTTTTAGCACCCTCAGGGCAACATTCTGGCAATGTGTGATGTTCGCTAAATTCGCAGCATCTGTGCTTCATGGATTCTTGAATTTTTTCTGGCATATCTTCCATTTTGAGAACAAGGGTAAACACACCTGTTTCGTCATTGTTTTCAATGTATTCGAGCTTGTCTAAAACCTTGATCATAAAGAGCGCACGGTCTAGCTTGTTCATCGGTCCACAACATTTGCCACCATGCCCCATGCCGTGTCTGTGATGCATGTGCATTGTTTTCAGTCCTTTGTGCCCAGCGCCTGAATATTCAAATTTGAAAGTTTCCTCACCACAATGGAATTCCGTGTTTTTTTCCATTTTATCTGGACCAAAAAGAAGTTCTGTTTTGAGTGTCCCCAAAACCATTTCGCCCAAAATCGCCTCGCCTGTTAGGGTAGTGTCAGTGGGTTTGTGCTCTCTTACTTCTTTGACCATTTTATAAAGTGCTGATAATTTATTCATTTGTGATGCCTCCTTTGGATTATCGATGTCATCATCGTAATTTCAGTATATCCAACGGTCATCAACCTCCAATAAAGAGACTATTAAGAAATTATTAACACCTTATAGAAAAAACCTAATACGCCCTGCCCCTTATGCGCCAGTGATCACTGACTCAATCCAATTCACCACTTGCAGCTTAGTGGCTTCATCCGACGTGCGAATTTGTGCACTGCTCAGCTGAATGTCTTTTACGATGCGGACGGGGCTCTTTGAAAAAAAGAGGATGCGGTCAGAGATCATGGCCGCTTCGGTCACATCGTGACTCACTGCAATAACTGTCTTTGGCGATAGAGACCACAACTTGATAAAAGCGTGTATCACCGCTTGTTTTGTCAACATATCCAGCCCTTTAAAGGCTTCGTCCATTAGTAGGCCTTCCGATGGTATGAGAAACGCTCTCGCTAGGGCTATGCGCTGTTGTTCTCCACCGCTGAGCTGATGGGGATAACGGTTCAGCTTGCCTCTCAGTTCTAAAGTGTCAAGGAGCACATCGCGCTTCTCAATATAGGTTTTAGCACTCATGGTGTGCCCCACTGCAAATTCCAAATTACATTCCACCGTGAGCCACGGAATCAGCCTCGGCTCCTGAAAAACATAGCCAAACCGATGATTCGCAGGTCCTGTAATAGCGCCTGTCTCAATGGGTTTAATCCCGACGATACTGTTGAGGAGAGTTGTTTTCCCACAGCCTGATGGTCCAAGAATGGAGACGATTTCCCTTGGCTTAAAAGTGACATTAAAGTCATCGTAAATGCGGTTTTCACCATAGCCAAGGCAGAGGCTGTCAATGATTATGCCTTTGTTTTCCACGGCATAACCTCCTCTCTTAGGGCCACAATGCCAAGTTCAAGGGCAAAACTCAGAATAAGCGCCATTGCCGTCCAAGCCAAGGCACCCTCAAGGTCTATATACAACTTCGCATTCCAAATACTTGCGCCTATGCCTTTCAGCGGCGGCGAAATAACCTCGCCAGCAATGACAGCTTTAAAGGCCACGCCGAGACCCGCTTCAAGGCCCGCAAACAAATAGGTCAAAATCCCTTTGAAGTAAAGCTCGCTGACACGTTTGCCAAGCAAAACACCGTAAATCGTGGACATCTGGATCAGTTTTTCATCGACGTTTTTCATGCCTGTCAAGGTGTTGGTGTAGAGTATAGGCACAACGACAAGCAAGCTAATCACACTTGGCATCAGCTTGCTTCCAAAGAAAAAGAGGACTATGATTATGATGGAGACAACGGGTACGGATTTCAAAAGACTGATTTGAGGATTTGAAAAAGCTTCAAATTGGGGATAGCGTCCAGCTAACATCCCCCATGGCACAGCGATAATAAGGGCCACCAAAAATCCTGTCAGCACCCGAAAAGCGGTCATTCCTATGTGTCCATACGTATCAGCAGTCATGAGTAACTTCAAAAGCCTCTGAAAAGTATCCGTGGGCTGTGGCACAATAAACCGTCCAAAAGTGAAAGAAAGACACTGCCAAACAAAGAGAATGACCATTACGCCTAAAACTTGATAGGTGAATTTATGGGATATAGTAAAGCGTTTCATCGGGTATTTTACCCCCTATAGCCTCAGGTGCTTCGTCAAAAAGTATCTCAAAATATGCTTGTATCAGCGGCTTAGCCTCTTTCATAAGCTTGTTGTCAAGCATAAGCCTTGGAATAGCCATTTCTATGATTTTGCCTTTGGGAAAAAGTTGTAGTTTCTCAGCCAGAACACCCGTTTCAGCAGGGTTATTGTTGGCGAAATTCAATGATTCACCATAAAGCTTCAAAACCTTCTCCACCACTTCAGGGTGTTGATCAATCAAGCTTCCTTTTGCGACAAAACAAGTCTGTGGCAAGGCGCTGTTTGACGGATTGAGCACTGCCCATTCCTTTT
>JBBRGL010000203.1:0-5522 GCA_038240675.1 Peptostreptococcales bacterium | reverse complement strand
TGTCCCACGCGAAGCGCCGAACAACCTTTTAATTCACTATGCTATTCTAAAGTTGCAGAGCTTCAGGACGTTTTCGAATACACATCACAAGCGTTTTAAAGAAAAACCGAACATTTAAATGTGTTCGATTTTGAAAAGGTGATTTTTCATTAGTATTTTAGGACTGAGTATATCGGCGCATCAGTGAGCACTTGTCTGCCATTCAAAAAAGTGAGTTCGATCAGGAATAAATATCCAACCACTACACCACCGCATTTTCTGACCAATTCTGCAACGGCATTTACCGTTCCGCCGGTTGCCAAAAGGTCGTCAGCGATGAGGACTCGTTGGCCCGGCTTAATGGCGTCAGCGTGCATCTCAAGAATGTCTGTTCCGTACTCCAGAATATATTCATGAGAAATGGTTTGTGAGGGCAGCTTGCCAGGTTTACGCACAGGGATAAATCCCTTTTGAGTCAAATAGGACAGTGGCGCACCGATGAGAAAGCCTCTCGCTTCAGGTCCGACTATCAGATCAAATTCAACATCCGAAACCATGTCATTACAGGCGTCAATAGCTTGTTTGTAAGCCTCACCGTCCTGTAACAAGGTGGTAATATCCTTAAAGCTAATTCCCGTTTTAGGGAAATCTTCAACTACTCTAATTTTCGAATTGAAATCCATAGTATCCTCCGTGTGTTCATGCTTTTGTTTGTCACTTTATAATAACTTATTTCCCTCACAATATTCAATTGCTATGGCTAAATTTATCCGATAAATTTTTAAATTCTTCATGACCCGCAGATCGTAGAGATTGAATTTTTCGGGATTAACTTTAAAAACAAACGCGTCTGATTGCACTTCGATGAGTCCCCCATCTATAAACAACCTCAGCGTCAAAATGCCTTGGTAGGAAAAACTTTTAAACAAGTCCATCCACTGCTTATAGTGAAAAGGTGAATGGGCAAACGCAAGACTTGCTTTTTTGAACCACTCTCCCAAGGCGTTTCTTTCGATTGTCAAGTGTTCCACCAGCTGCAATTGTTGTTTTAAGCTGTGAAGGTCAAAGTAAAGTGGATATTTGAGCGCTGTGAACTGCTCTAGCTTCACAGGATCGAGTGGTGCATCTAGAAAAATCAAGTCATTGGGAGCGCTGCCCTCGAGCTCCGCAAGATCGGGGCATATAAAAAGACGTCGCTCCAAAGGATTGTGGAGCAGTTTGAGCCATGGCGTCGCTTCACCATTCCCCTGAAAATACAGATTGATGACGGACTGTGCAGTGAAGAACACTATTTTGGAAGTTGAAGAAGCAAGTGATGCTTCAAGGTCTAAGGCTTTATTTTTTTCGAGAATTTTTAAACCTTTCAACGTTTTTTTGTCCAACGCTTCAAGCTCCACGACGCTCAATTCATCTAAAAAACGCGAACAATACGCCAAGATCAAATCATTTTTTCCGTGATAGTCGATGCTTTTCATGCGAATATCTTTAATGTGAAGTTGCAGCGTCTCTACCGCCCTAAACTGATTTTTTTCAACATAAAAGGCCAAATCCACAGCTGAGTGCAGTTTGAAATCATCGGCTGTAAAAGACGTTTTGAACTGCAATGCTTCAAACAGTCGATATTCATGATTGAGCATAAGTTTTACATGGTTTTTATCGGCACCCAACCACTGCACCCCCTCTAGGATGAGTTGACGCATAGCAAAAATGGGTTTTGGATTTCCCATGCCAAAGGGCTCGAGGCTTGAAAGGCTATCTGCAAGTTCCAGTGTCACATCTTGCGGTTCAAGTATTTGGTCGATGCGCACTTGCCGCATCAAATCTGAAGGCTTAATGACTTCTTCCGTGTAGGATTCTATGGCTTCCAAAAAGGCGTCATAATTCTCTATGGCGAGTTTAAGACCTGCAGCTTGTTTGTGCCCTCCAAAATGAATGAGCCTCGATTCAGTAGACTGTATGGCTTCAAAAATATTGAAATCCCCTACACTCCGGGCTGAACCTTTCAAATAGCCCTCTTGCTCGCTGAGTAGAATAACGGGCCTATGATAGCGCTCAACGAGTCGAGAAGCCGCTATACCCACTACCCCGACGTGAAAGGAAGGATCTCTCAGGACGATAATCTTTGAGCCTCTTTGAAGCCACTCTTTTTCCACTTTCTCGATACAAAGTTCTAAAATATCCGCTTCAATGCCTTGTCTCGCTTGATTGAGTGCACTGAGTTCAGAGGCGATCTGATTGCAAAAGCCACTGTCTTTTGACAACAAAAGATCAACGGCGACATGGGCCTTTTCTAGCCGTCCAGTAGCGTTTAACCGCGGTCCGATTTGAAAGCCTACATGTCCAGCTGTGATTTCCTGGGCTTTGATGCCTGCGCTTTGAATCAAAGCCGTAATACCTAGAGAACATTGTGCGTTGATGGCCAAAAGGCCAAGTTTTGCAATAAGTCGGTTTTCGCCTTTGAGAGGCACAAGATCCGCGATGGTACCAAGGGCCGCTAAGGCTATAAGCTCGAGTCTTATGTCTAAAAATGCCGCCTTCATAAATCCTTGAGCAAGTTTGAGGGCAATGCCTGCACCGCAGAGATTCTTCTCTGGATAGGTGCATAGGGGCTGCTTAGGATTGATGATCGCATAGGCGTCAGGCAACTCCCCTTGGCACTCATGGTGATCCGTTATAATCATGTCCATGCCCAGTTGTTTTGCATGTGTTGCAGGCTCCAGAGCCGATATGCCGCAGTCCACCGTGATCACAAGCTGAGTCCCTAAGCTGTGAAGGTGCCGAATAGCGTCGCTATTGACACCGTAGCCTTCAGTCATCCGGTCAGGCAGGTAAAAACTCACGTCCGCCTTCATATGGATAAGTGCCTTCATGAGCAGGGATGTGGACGAGATACCATCCACATCATAATCCCCATAAATCACAATTTTTTCATTATTCTGCAGTGCTTTATCCATGCGCTGGACAGCTTGGTCCATTTGAAAAAGGGCATAGGGATCCGACAAATCCTCCCACGACGTGCTGAAGAACAGGGCGGCATCTTTTAGGGTTGTAATCCCCCTTTTGAGTAAAAGGTTCAGAACCACAGGTGAAAGTGAATAAGCGTATTGTATACCTTCACCATCCTCATTTTTGCCTGTCGGTATCACCCAGAAAGCTTCCTTCATCCTATACCCTCCTCAGAACAAAAGCCCCAGACTTTTGGTGTCCTATTGCTGATCACGCAATATTATTGCCGTGTTTCTCAATAAGGAACTAAAAGTACAAGGGCTTTAAAATGATTTAAACGTGTCAAATTACTTCGCCTTTTGCTTCATCAAAGCCCAAAGTGGACTTGCAATAGCAACAGATGAATAAGTTCCCGTAAGGATACCCACCATCAGTGGAAGCGCTAATTCTTTGATGGACGTGACGCCGAAAATATAAAGTGAGATGATGACCAAAAGCGTCGTTAGAGACGTGTTGATGGAACGACTCAAAGTCTGATTGACAGCTTCATTGGCAAGATCCAGTTTGTTTTTGATCTTTGTTGTTTTGATGTTGTCCCTGATTCTGTCAAATACAACGATGGTATCATTGATGGAGTATCCCACCACTGTCAAAATAGCCGCAATAAAAGCAGAGTTCACAGGAATCTGGAATATGATATAAGCGGAGATAACGATGAGTACGTCGTGGAAAAGGGCTGCAACTGCAGCAACGCCAAAACGCCACTCAAATCTAAAGGAGACAAAGGCTAAAATTCCGATAGACGCAAGAATTATACTGAGGAAGGCTTTATTTCTGATTTCTTTGCCAATAGCCGGTTGAAACTGTTCTGCGCCAATAAGTGCAGTATCCTCAAGGGTATATTTTGTCTTTAAGACATTAAAAACCTCAACGCGCTGATCGTTATTCAATGCCGTTTGTGTACGGATGATAATCTGTGATTTATCCGCACCTGCATGGAGAATTTCAGGGTTTAAATCGAAAGCTTTTATGTCTTCTTCGATTTGCTTGACTTCATACATTTTGCCCATATTGACTTGAATCATTGTGCCGCCTGAAAAATCTATGCCTAAATTGAGCCCGAAAGTAAAGAAACCAATCACACCTGTGAGGATGATTAGTCCAGACAACAGGAACCATAATTTATATCTTTGAGTAATTTTCATATGTTCCCCCTACGCCCCAAAGGACTTATTGTTTTTAAACCAATTGGCTTCAACGACTTGCTTCATCATAAAGTGTGTCACAACGATGGCTGTGAACATACTTGTGAGAATACCAATCATCAGCGTGACTGCAAACCCTTGGATAGGGCCTTCTCCAAAGTAGAATAGAACCACAGTCGCAATAAGCGTTGTAACGTTTGAGTCAATAATTGTGCTCATGGCCTTCGAGAAACCATGTTCAAGACTTGCTCTGATGGATTTACCATTTCTGAGCTCTTCTTTGATTCTCTCAAAGATAATGACATTAGCATCGACCGCCATCCCCACAGAGACCAAAATACCCGCGATACCCGGGAGTGTAAGTGTGGCTTTAAGGGTTACCATGAATGTGAGTACCAAGGTTGCATAAAGAATGAGGGACACGCTGGCCACTACGCCAGGTACGCGGTAATAGATGATCATAAAGGCTATAACCAAAAGGAAACCAATTTTAGAGGCAAAGATACTTGAGTTGAGGGCATCTTTTCCGAGGGTTGGCCCAATGATAGAACTTTGAACTTCAACGAGTTGTGTGGGCAGTGCGCCACCTTTGATTAAGTTGGCAAGTTCAAGAGCTTCTTTGTATTCAAAATTTCCAGTGATGATTGAACGCCCATCGTTGATGACGACGGATGCCGTAGGCGCAGATATAATCTGATTGTCTAAAATAATGGCAATCTGTCCACCGTTTTGGTGTTCAGCACTTGGAAATGGATTTGGCATTTGTGATGTTTTAAGGGTAGCATCCCGAAATAGGGTCGAACCTTCTGGCGTCAGGACAAAGCTTACAGCGGGTTGACCAAAGGAGTCAGCAGCAACAGTAGCCTCCTTGATGAGTTCCCCTGTAAATATGAGATCCCCTTTTGCTTCATCATAGACTTCGCCTTGTTTAACGGCTTGGCCTTCTTTGATGACGACAAACTTGAGCTGTGCAGTTTTACCGATGCTTTTTAAAGCTTCCTGAGCGTTTGTCACACCAGGAAGTTCAATGCGGATCCGCTTTTCGCCTTGAACAAAAATATTGGGCTCAGTCAAGCCAATAACGTTAATTCTTTTTCCGATGACTGCTTTTGTTTGTTCCATAAGTTGTTTGAGTGCATCGCCTTTTAAATCCGTTTGCGCTTCATAAACCACTACGACGCCACCTTCGACATCTAGACCTAATTTGACATCGGATACAACAGAATTGAGTTTTACTGCCCCCATTTGTAATCCGAATACTGCGTATAATGCCAATAATGCAATGACAAGAACGACAGCAAAAATCGTAAAGCTATTCTTTTTCATGTGTTCCCTCCCCGGTTAAATGGTGTTGACTGAGTATCCTATAATGCTCGGATGATACTTTGATAC
>JBBRGL010000202.1:0-5528 GCA_038240675.1 Peptostreptococcales bacterium | reverse complement strand
GGAAAGGAATAGGGCGGAAATCAGCAAATAGAACAATATATAATAGGGTGTCAAGAGGGGGCAAGTGTTCTCTCTGGAAAAGCCACTGAGGTAGAGCAGAATCAAAACAATCTTGAACAGGCAATCGCTTTTGCTGATTGTTCATTCAATGTTGATAAGAGCTGAAGATATGAACGTATAGGCGATACAACAATTCGTTTTTTCTAAGCCAGCGACATCAAATGATATAAGTACTGAAAAATGGTTACATCTTTGTTAAACGGGGAAAAGACAAAGCATATGCATTCTTTTTTGATGAGCAGTATGTAGAAATTGAAAAGGTGCTACAAATTGTGAAGCGTTTTGAATTAAAAAATTGATTAGGGTGTCAAAAGCCCTTAGTTGATCATATTCATGCTACATATAGTTCCGGATCGTTCGACTGGAACTATATGTAGTATGAATATTTGAGAAACTTACTTTTGACACCCTAATCAAAATTAAGGATTTTAAAAGAGGTTAAACAAAAAATAAAAATCGTCAATATTTCTTTTCCCGCCCTTGCCCAAAGAGATCATTTTCGTGACCTCACGAAAATGATCCAAGTGATTTATACCACTGCTTTTACAAGAATCTACAGCGCGATTTATAGCAGTAACGAAATTTTCCCAACCGGCATATCCAAGATGTTCTTGAAGCTTTCTAGCATACCAGAATTCAATATCGCTCTCTGTGTCTGTGTTAGACAAACTGTTGAATGATTGATGCAGTTTTTCAAGGTTTGTGTTTAACATCGATTTCTCCTGAATCTCTTTATTTCAAAATTTCATCACAATCCCCATTGGATCGAAATAAACAATATAATCAACTACTACTACAAATTGACCATACTTATCCAAGTAGCATTTAGTTGTCTCTTCTTAATACTCTTCTATAACTTCTAAAAATTCAGCAGTTTCAAACTTATTTGAACACCCAGCTTCAAAACAATCTATAAATCTCGATAAAGGAATCAACTTATTGTGGGCCAATTTGCGCGCTGTTTTTTCTTGTTTTTGATTGGGTAGGCTAGTTTGATCTATTATATCTCCATACGAAGTGTGGTGGTGTCCAAGCTTTTCGCACAGGACGCAAACAAGTTCGGCGGATGTCTCTATTTGTTTATTTATAAAAATTACATCTTTCTGGCAACTTATCGATCTCTACATATTCAATTCCTAATAACTCGATTTCTTTGTATAAAATTTCTGCAAGCCCCATTCACACCGCATCCTTTTCCATCGCGGTATTCTTGTATCACTTATTTTATAAGTTTCATTTCTTCATCACTTACTTCTTCGTCTCCAATTTTATGTGCTGCTAGAGTTTGAATGGTTTCTTGCTCTGTTGGATTATCTTCTATATGAGCGTGTGCCATGATTCTAGGGAAGGCGTCTATCCACCCAGTTAGTGACTCTAACTCATTTGTTAGTCTTTCTTTCCACAATGGCGATATTTCATCAATTGTTTTTAGGTTTTGAGATATGATCTCTTTTGTAAAACTTCGCGAATCTGCGTCGCTATTTATAAGAAGCTTATATTTTAATAACAGCTCCCAAAAGTGCTCTTTCATTTGTGTTTTTTGAACGATGGTGAATGACGGATTGTTAATCCAAGTGTAAATGCCTGCTAGATACGTCTCTGTAAGTTCGTCTGATCGGTCCCATCCCAAAAGCCAAGAAGGAGATACGTCTAGAGCTTTTGCCACTAATTCAATTTTATCCAACCCGACATTTTGGATGTCGCCAGATTCATATCTTTGAATAGTCCCTTTTGAAACTCCAACAAAATCAGCAACTTGTTGAAGAGTTTTCCCAAGTTCAGATCTTCTTTGTTTCAATCTTTCATTAATGTTCAAAACAAGCATCCTATTTCATTATTTACTACTGCGATTATACCACAATGCATCGTAGCTTAAACTCAAAGCAAAAAAATTAACTAATGTGTTGAAACACGCAACTTTATAAAGCATTATCATCGCAGAGTTGCGTAAAGCAATACGAAAGAGGTGGTGCCATGGTAAACGTTAATAAGCTTAAAGGAAGAATGGTAGAGTTATCGATAACTCAAGAAGAATTAGCTTCGCTAATTGGAATCAGCTGTTCTCCTATGAACATAAAGATAAACGGCGTTTCGGGCAATCATTTAACGCTAAGAGAAGTCGGAATTATCATTGAAAGATTAAGCATTAGTGACCCGAGAGAGTAATTTTTTGAAGTGAAGTTTCGCTAAACAATACATTAATTGCTTGAATCAATACTTATATAAATAGGAGAGCTTATGAACATTGGAGACAAGTTAAAGCAACTCTGTGAAGCAAGTGGAATAACGCAAGTGGATTAGAGAGTCATACACCTGAATGGAAGCAGATGGCGAGATTAAAAAGCTTGATAAGAAAATCAAGCATAGTGATCCAAAAGAAGAAGCCGACATTCTCGCTAATCCTGATGATTACTTATCCGAGGATCAGACGAATCATTTGTTTGGGTTGGATGGAGTGAAGGACGTAAAATCATCCGAAAGCACAGTTGATTCCATCAAACAAGGTGAAGTTGCAACTCTTTACCACGGAAGCAACAAATCATTCGACTCTATTCGTTCAAGCAAATCGCAAGCTGGTACAGGAATATTTCTAACTGACTCAGAAGAGTCCGCTAAAAACTACGGTGAAAAAGTTTACGAAGTCAAAGTGAAACCTGAAAAGATTGCTTATGATGACGACTTCACAACAGCAAGCAACGAGCTAATAAGCGAACTAGAAGCGAAGCAAGATGAACTTGAAGCCCAATATGAAAACGATGAAATCTCATTTTCTGATTACACGGATGCAGATAAACGTATCAGATCAGAGATTGCAGACATTGAAGATGGAACAATTGCAGATGGCAACGAGGCTGTGTTTAAACGCCAGAAAGAAAATGGTTTCGATGTTCTTGTTGGCGAGCTTCAAAGTGGCGAAAAAGGGCTTGAAGTGTTGATTCTTAACGACAAAGCGATACAAGGAACATAGCTTATCGGCGAAGTCACTCAAGATTTACAAACCGTATCTTCACAAAACAACAAACCCACAACATTATCAGATGCAGAGGTAATAAGCGAAAAATCAAGCACAGGCAACTCTTCCAATTTGGATGGCGAAGGTGTAGAATCAAAGCAAAAGGATTCAATGGAGGAAAACAATGATAACGAAGAGCTTTACGATACTTACAAAACAGCACTTAAAGAGCTTGAGAGAATCGGAGTTGTCGCCAGAGAGAAAGCTAGAGCTCCAAGAGGAAGAGAAGAGTCTGGAATCTCAAAAAACATTAAAAGCTTTAAAGGACATTATCAAACTGAAATCAAGTTCTTCGACCCGGAAGGAAAGGTAGAAGATTGGGCACTTGGTTTCAGGGATAGAGTAACAGGTGTAATTTACATTAACGCATCTGTAATGGAAGAATCTGAATACACATTAGCACATGAACTTTTTCATCATATCGCTAAAAGAAAATTCAGAGATACAAGTGAAATTGTTGATACGCTTTTTGATTTTATTTTGAGCCGAAAAGAAAAAATGGAAAATTATCTCGCCAAACTTTCAATCGAAGAGCAAACAGCTTACGCAAATTATCCTAAAATTGTCGCCGAAGAATTGCTTGCGGATATGTTCGCAGGTCGAGTATTAGAATCCGTTGATGGTTTTGAAAACTTAAAAGGTGAATCATTTGCAGCAATTGCAGACAGACATGGTTTTGATTCGGAAACGATGAATGTTATTTCAGAAGCACTTGACTTGCTCGTTGATGCAATAACGGTTGATAAAGAGACATCTAACACGGAATTCACGCGCAAACCACTTGAAATAGACTTAGAAAGAGCGACCAGAGCTTATCGTGCTGTATCGTTTGACCCTGAGAAAAGAGCGAAATAAATCCAAAGTGAATTCAGGGCTGTTGTAGACCGCACGAGAATGGCACTTGAAAAACTAGCAGTTACTGCTGAACAGAAGGTCGCTCTTGGAAAAGAAATGATTCGCTTTGAACAAGGGTTGTTTGACAGGTACAACAAACTACTTGATGCAACTTTAAGGACATGAGTTCTATGATAACAGGTCCTTCAAATTTTCCGGTAGCAAGAAATAATATAGCGATGGAAGTTGAGCACAAAAGACTTGTTGAAATGCTCGAATTTGGCAAAAAAAAGTTTGCCAGATCGTGAATAGTTGAAGCAGAAATAGCCCCTTGAGTGGGGCTATTTTTTATGTTCTTCGATAGAAAACCAAGTGGATATGCAGTGGATATTTTTAAAAAAACAAAACCACCAAACCAGCTTGTCACTGTGTTTGATGGTCTATTGGTGCCGAAGGTGGGACTCGAACCCACACGCCCGTGAAGACTACGGATTTTGAGTCCGCCGCGTCTGCCATTCCGCCACTTCGGCAAGTGCTGAACAAGTCTGAGTATAGCATATTCATTTTGATTTCGCAAGGGGTTGAGGAAAATTTTAATCCGCGCTTACACCGCGTTTACCCGCGTTTAAAAATGCGGGCAAAAACTTGATCCAATGTTTCTTGCTCAGTGGTTTTGGGATCGAAATTGAAACGCTTGAAAAGGTACTGGAGTAAGGGGCCGTTGAAGAGGGTTAATATCACGGTCCCTATGCCAACTTTTCCACCAAGGAGAAATCCAGCTGTCAGTGCAGTGCCTTCTATGATGATTCTGACGGGGGCCACTTTGAAATGAAACCGCTTGACGATGCCGATCATGAGGCCGTCCCTTGGTCCGCCACCAAGACGTGAGCTGAGGTAGTAATAGATGCCAAAGTTAAGCGTCAGTAATCCAATTGTAAAAACGACAAATTGAAGAGCAAATCCATTAAGAACGATGGTTTTAGTTGAGCGGTTGAGAAAATCCACAAAAAATCCGATAAAAAACATATTGAGAAGGGTTCCGGGACCAGGTCGGATACCCAAGAATAGACTGGCAATAATGATGCAAAAGCCAACTGCTTGACTGGAAAAACCAATGGTAATCCCTAAGACACGGTTCAGTCCAAGATCCAGAGTACCCCAGGGATTCATACCGAGATTGGCTTTGTAGAGCAACGTAACGCCAAAAGCGCAAATAAATAATCCAATAAAAAGTCTTAAAAAACGTTTTGCATAAGACATAGAACCCTCCAAGTTGAACTGTGCAGTTGGTTCGGTAGCGTGTAGCAAAAAAACTTCCTCGCTTCCTTTATCATATGATTAGGGTGTCAAAAACCCTTAGTTGATCCTATTCATACCGCAAATAGTTCCGGATGGTTCGACTGGCACTATTTGCGGTATGAATATTCGAGAAACTTACTTTTGACACCCTATCATCATATAGTATTTCAAAAAATAAATTGTGATTAGAGTGTCAAAAGTAAATCTTCAACCCAATATTGAAAAAGAGGTTGCTAGAAACAATCAAAAACTTTGTCCAAGACGTTGATATTACTCGCTTTTGATTGTTTTTTGTGGTATAATTGTTGTATATTTCACATTA
>JBBRGL010000201.1:0-5529 GCA_038240675.1 Peptostreptococcales bacterium | reverse complement strand
AATCCTCGAGCGCTTGATTCTTTGAGATGAATTTTACGGCTTTAACACCTGAGAAAGCTGTTATTTCAGCGCCAGTATTTTGTATTTGTTCAGGTGTCAACCCATCGCTGAGATAGACCACAACTGTGTCGAACTCAACTTTGACACTTTCGGCCATATTGTTGACATTGATGATGAGGATATAGATGATCCCTAAAATAATCAGCGTAGCACCCACAGATGTAATTGAGGCAACACTCATCATTTGATTGCGCCACAGATTTTTAAAAGCCTCTTTTGTAGAATAACCCAGTGATTTAATCTTCATAGCCATATCCCCCTTTAACTTCATCCCGGACGACTTGGCCTTTTTCCAGTGCGATAACGCGTTTTTGCATTATATTGACAATTTCTTTGTCATGTGTTGCCATGATCACTGTCGTTCCCCGCCTATTGATTTGCCTGAGAAGCTTCATTATCTCCCAAGATGTCTCTGGGTCTAAGTTCCCAGTTGGTTCATCCGCTACCAAAATAGGTGGGTTGTTGATCATAGCCCTAGCGATAGATACTCTTTGTTGTTCGCCGCCTGATAACTGGCTCGGAAAATTCTTTGAACGATCACTGAGGCCTACCATACTGAGAATAATAGGTACTTGTCGGCGGATTTCACGGGGCTTGACTTCCAATATTTCCATGGCAAAGGCTACATTTTCATAGACCGTCTTGTTGGGCAACAGTCTAAAATCTTGAAATACAACACCCATTTTTCTTCGGAGATAAGGTATTCTACGCCGATGCATCACCGTTACATCTTGACCATCTAATTTGATAGTGCCCGATGTAGGGTTGACTTCTTTGAGCAAAAGTTTCATGAAGGTTGATTTTCCTGCACCACTAGGTCCTACGAGAAAAACAAACTCACCTTTTGCAATATCTATAGTAGCATCTTTTAGCGCATAAACGCCATTTGGATATTTCATGGTTATATTAAAAAAATTAATCATTTTAGTCTCCCTCTGATACTGCCACGGTTAAAGTTAACAAAAAACATCGTGCAACTTATGATACTATCATTATAAAGGCTTTGCAAACGAGAAAGAAGGCTTTATTATTAAGTTAATATGACATCTTGCAAATACTTCTACAGTTAGACCGCATTCTTTCCCATAAGGAGTTTATCATGAAGACTATACTACGCAAAAAAATACAAAATGACCGTCTGTCACTTTCCTCTGAAGCAGTGACCATTAAAAGCAATCAAATTGCCTCACAGCTGTTTTCAACGCTGGCTTATAAAAACGCTCAAACACTGCTACTTTACATGGATTTCCGAAACGAAGTCCAAACAAGCACAATCATTCATCATTGTTTAATGCATCAAAAGGCTATAGTATTGCCTGTCGTTTCACTGGACAAAAAAAAATTGTTGCTGGTCCAAATAAATTCTCTTGAAGAAGATCTGGTCCTGTCCGCCTATGGCATTTATGAACCCATCGTTCACCTTGACAGACTAAAAACCATTGAGGATATTGACCTTATCCTAACGCCTGGCGTTGCCTTTGATTCCCGTGGCAACAGATTAGGTTATGGTGCAGGTTATTATGATAAACTCCTTGAAAAAAGGCCTTCTAAACTGATAACCTACGGTCTTGCTTTTGACCTACAAATTGTAGATGACCTTCCACACGATGCCTATGATCAACCTGTGAACGCTATTATAACGGAAAGTCGAATAATCCTTTGCAATGCATCAACGCGCGATACTCTGCATCTTTCGCTATAAATCTTACCTCATTCACTCATCCATTTAAGCCTACTTCTCTCATAAGTTTATCAGAGATTTGTGTCGTTGTAAAATTTCATCCTCAGATGAGCGTGTCAACCTTCTTTATTGGATCATTTCTAGACACTATATTGCCTTCCGACATTAAAAAAAAACAGACGCAAATTGAAATGCGTCTGTTTTTTTGCTATTCTTCCATAAGCGGTCCGTTTTTAGACTTGGCACCTTTTACAGCTTTTAAATTCTTTCTTTTCTCACCTTTTTTATCATTATCATCTGAATCTGCAGCTCTTTGTTTCAGGGGACGTGCCAACTCTTCTAAGCGTTTGTTGACAAGATAGTGGACTGAATCGCTTGGATATTTGCCCTCGTGATCCGCCTTCCCGGCAGCGACGCCCATAAGGAGTTGAATGCCCTCATCGATGCTTTTAACGGAATAGATATGAAACATATTTGCCTTAACCGCTTCAATCACGTCGCTTGAAAGCATTAAATTCTTCACATTTTGGAAGGGGATGACAACCCCTTGATCCCCTGTAAGACCTTTAAGTCGACATATTTTATAGAAGCCTTCAATTTTTTCGTTGACACCGCCTATAGGTTGAATTTCGCCTCTTTGGTTGACAGATCCTGTAACGGCCAAATTTTGTTTTATAGGCAGCCCTGATAAACTCGACAAAATAGCATAGAGCTCTGTGGAGGATGCCGAATCTCCATCTACACCGGAATACAGTTGTTCAAAGACGATGCTCGCCGTCAGTGCTAAAGGTTTGTCTTGGGCGTATTTATGTCCCATGTAACCCGATATAATCATAATGCCCTTATCGTGAAGTTTGCCACTTGTACGTGCTTCACGTTCAATATTGATGATGCCTGCCTGTCCACGATAGGTAGAAACGGTGATTTTGCTTGGTTTTCCAAAGCTATACTGCCCTGAACCCACTACGGCAAGACCATTAATTTCACCTACTTTTTTGCCATCCACATCTAGGAGGTAGACACCTTCATCAAACAACTCATGCACTTTTTCTTCATAGGCATTTGCACGAAGTCTTCTCTCTTCTAGAGCCGTTTCAACGTGGGCTTTTCTGATAATCTGATCGCCGCTTTTCGTTGCCCATTCATTGGCTTCAATTAAAATATCCACAATACCGTTCAGGTGTGTACTCATTTTTTTTTGATGGTCTGCAAGGCGAGAACTGTACTCGATAATCCTACCGACGGCCAGTTTGTCAAATGGCTTCAAAGATTGACTTTCACAGTGTTTTGCAATAAACCGCGCCATTTTCTCCATATTGTCTTCATTGCGGGTCATCTCCGTGTCAAAATCAGATTCAATTTTAAAAAGCTTCCTAAATTCTTCATCATATTGATACAAAAGTTGATATGTATAGGCATCGCCTATAATAATCACTTTCACATCTAGGGAAATAGCTTCAGGTTTTAACGTCGTTGCAACAACGTAGCCGCTTTGAGCGCCAAGACCTTCAATGGTGATTTGTTCATCAAGCAAGGCTCTTTTTAAACCTTTCCATGCATAACCACTTTGGAGTAAATCCTTGGCATGTAAAATAAGATAACCGCCATTAGCCTCATGTAAAGCCCCTGGTTTTATTTGTGTGAAATCCGTCTTCATAACCCCAAGTTCATTTCTGTATTCAATTGAACCCATTAAATTGCTGTATGTTGGATTGGATTCAAACTTCATAGGCGCTGATGTTTTTTCAGAATTGTCTACAAACAAATTGATGCGGTAGCGATCAAAAAAATTATCTGCACTACGCATTGCAAGCATAGCCATTGGATTTGCCTCTTCATGACCGCCAGAACCTCCAGAGCTCTTAAACTGATCGATGTTATCGACGATGTCTTTAGTCAAAGCCTGTAAGAACTCCAATAACTTTTCAGTGCACTCAAAATTCTCTTGTATTTTCATGACATGATAGGACACGACACGTTTTCCCATATCCTCATCTAACGCATGAATTTTCTTTCTATACTCCTCTTCCTCTAAGCGGATTTTATTGAAAAGTTCAATGGTTTCAACACTTAGTTTTTCAGAATCTCCCTTCATACGCTCATATTCCGTATCAGAGATATCTTTGTATTCCTCTTCAGTCATAGGCTCACCATTCTTGAGTGGAATACTGATGAGACCTCTTTCGTTTTGTGAAAATCTGAATCCAAATTGACTGCCAATGACGTTCAAATCATCAATCACTTCGACAGTGTTCCCTTTGTACTGCTTGAGAATAACACTGCGTGTGTTTTCGTAATCCTTGCTGGAAAAGGCAGTTTGGATTTCTTTTCTCAAAAAACCAATGGTCTTCTCCATCCATTTAACAAATTCTTTGGCAGTGCCCGCTTTAAGAGGTATAGCCTTGGGCTGATGAAAGTTTTCAAAATTATTGACATAAATCCAATCCTGAGGAGCGTTTTTTTGTGTCGATTTTTTTTCAGCAATCTTCTGAACATAACTGGTACGCCCTGTTCCCCAGCTCCCGCTTACATAGACGTTATACCCCTTCTGCTTGATAGAAAGTCCAAAATCCAAAGCTTTTATAGCTCTATCTTGAGCCAGTAACCCCTGAAGCACAGGGAGCTCTGCAGTAGTCGTGAAATCGAGATACCCCACATCGCATTGGCAAGTTAACTGTTCAGGTTTTAATCGAAATTCTTTCATAATATTCCCCCATTTCTTGATGGTCAATTTTTAAAATTCGTCGTTTTTGTGCGCATTTAATCCCATCTCATCCTTATGCTTATTATTCTACCCCGTTTTTAAAAAAATATCCAAATAAAAAAAAGCTGTCGCAATAGGATTTTTAATCGTTTTGCGACAGCGCTTTAAAGTGCAATAATCATTTCCTGCAAGGATTTTCCTGCTGGAATAATGGGATAAACCCCGTGATAGGGGTCTATTTTAAAATCGACCAAGCATGGCCCTTTTTCGGCAGTGAGGACTAAAACGGCCTCCTCTACAGATCGGGTCTCCATGCTAGGAATACCAAACACCATTCCCAAATCTTTATAGGCGTTAAAATCATTTAATTCAGTCTCTGAATAACGCTGATTGTAGAACAAACTTTGCCACTGCCTCACCATGCCCAACGCTTGGTTATTGATGATCAAAATCTTGATAGGGAGTTTATAGGCCTTCATGGTGATCATCTCCATGGCGTTCATTCTAAAGCTACCATCACCCGTTATGAGTAACGTAGGCTTACCGTTGCCAACATAAGCGCCTATGGCGGCACCCATGCCAAACCCCATAGTCCCTAATCCACCAGAACTGACCCACTGTCTGGGTTTTTCCATAGGGTAGTCTTGGGCAGCCCACAGTTGATGTTGCCCCACATCTGTAACGACATTCACATTTGGGCCTAAAGCCTGATGTATTTTATGGAAGAGTGTTTTGACTGGCGATGTGGATTCCTCATCGTTAAAGACGGCAATTTCATTCAACCAGTTACTGTGCTTTTGGGGCTTGATCCGCTTATTGAGACGAGAGATTACATCCTGAATATCCCCTTCAATATACAGGTATTCCGGTGTGTTTTTGCCGATTTCCGTGCAGTCTATATCGATGTGAATAATACGGGCATTGGGAGCAAATCGCTCTGGTTTGCCAATGACACGGTCACTAAACCGGGTACCAAGGGCGATGATCAAATCCGCCTGCATCACTGCCCTGTTGGATTTTACCGAACCATGCATGCCAATAATCCCAAGAGACAGACGGTGATTTCGTGGGAATGCACCTAGGC
>JBBRGL010000200.1:0-5534 GCA_038240675.1 Peptostreptococcales bacterium | reverse complement strand
AGTTTTGCATGGAGCAGTTCAGGATATTTCAAGTAGATGTCATCGGTCACCAAATGCCGCGCATGCGACAATCTGAGCAAGTCATCCCCTTTGTAAATTTTGCCGTAATCATGGAGATAAGCCGCTTCAACGGCGATTGCTTCATTTTCGTCCCAGTGCAACGACAGTTTCCGTGCAACTTCGACGACACCTAAAAGATGCTTGTAGCGTTTTTTTGAGAAGCGCTCTTTCATAAGGATTTGAAGTTCTTCCTCCATCATAGAGACTCACCATCCTCTTTGTCCCGGTAGAGGCCCTGTTCAGTCATGTAGGTATACACTGCGTCTGTCACCAAATATCTCGCGGACAAACCACAGGATACCCGCTTCCTTACCTCAGAAGCCGAAACCTCCAAGGCGGATATTTCAATGAGCTTTATGGGTTGGCCATATTTCTTTTGTAAAGCATCTACAGCTTCCAAAAGAATCTCTAGATTAAAGCCTGGACGTGTTGCCCCTACGAATGTACACTCTGTCAGCAAAGTCTGACAAGAACGCCACTTTTCCAAATCAAGCAGGGCATCTGCGCCTGCAATAAAGAAATAAGTGTGGCCTTCCTCATCCTGGGCTTTGATTTTTTGAACTGTTTCTGCACTATAATGCACCACATTGGGGTCCATTTCTATTGAAGAAACTTTAAAACAAGGATTGCTTGCAATGGCCGCTTCGACCATTTTATACCGGTGTATCCAGGGCGACAAGCCACTCCGCTCTTTGTGCGGTGGATTCCCTGACGGTATAAAAATCACTTGATCAAGGTCAAGTTTTTCGCGAACCTGTTCCGCCAATACAAGATGTCCCATGTGTATGGGGTCAAAAGACCCCCCCATTAGTCCTATACGCATAATGCTCCTCTCAGAACATGTCTTTCAAAGGGTTGTTCTATTTTGACCGACTCTTTTGAGTGTTGCTGCGCTGCGGCCCTTTGGATGCACCTGCACCCTTAGACGCACTTGAACTTCTCGGCCCAGCGTTTTTGCTCGTGTAATTGACTTCACTTGTCCCTCTTGGAACGTCGCCATTTCGGGGCGCTTCATCCATACGTGCAGGGCCTCTGCCATAGCTTGCGCTGTTGGCGTTTTGAGCTTTGAGGCCTGTCAACCGCATAGCGCGAGAATTTGGACCTGTTGTACGGCCTAATTTAGGGAAGGCAATGGGTCTTTTTTTCTTGCCAGTCTTGGCCGTCTCTTGAGTTTTTGTATCTCTGATGCACAAATTTTTCAAATCGATCTTTGGATCAAGAGAAGAAGCGCGGTAAAGGGTGATTTTGTGTCCAATAACCTGCACCACTTCAGCACCTGACTTAGCAGCCAAATCTTGAGCAGTCTCTTTTGCATCGAGTCCATTGGATTCCAAAACATTGATTTTTACAAGTTCTCTCGGCTCTATCATTTCATCAAATTGTCGTATAAATTCGTCAGTAAGACCTTCTTTTCCAAGTTGGAGTGTCGGTCTAATAGGGTTTGCTAACCCTCTTAAAAAGCTGCGTTGCTTACTTGTTAACATTATAGTCTCCCATAGTTCTACGCTTAATCGTAGAACTCAAATTCAAAGTTTAATACCCGCACTGTATCGCCGTCTTCAATACCCAATTCTTTAAGTCGCTCAAAGATGCCTCTTTTCCTGAGTTGACCTTCAAAGTGTCTTAGACTTTCCACATTGTTAAAGTCTGTGGCAAAAAGGAGTCTTTCGATAGGATAACCTTCTACAACGTAGACGTCCTCCTCAAGTCGAACGATAATCTCATAACGGGATTCATCTTCAATGATGACTTCTGTCAAATCTTCCTCCGTGTATAAGGGTTCAACTGGGATTTCATCAAGAACTTGTGTCACATATTCCATAAGCTCTTTAAGGCCTTGCTGAGTCGCTGCAGATATTTTAAAAACTTCATAACCACGTGTTTTCATCACGTCCATAAAATCTTGAAACTCTTCATCAAGGACTAAATCTGTTTTGTTTGCGACGACAATTTGCTTTCTTGCTGCGAGTTTGTCGCTGTACAGAGACAATTCATTGTTTATTGTGTCAAAATCCACAAGGGGATCTCTGCCTTCAATACCCGATACATCGACAACGTGAATCAACAGGCGTGTTCTTTCGACGTGTCTGAGGAAATCATGACCAAGCCCGATGCCATCCGCTGCCCCTTCAATAAGTCCAGGGATATCTGCAAGGACAAAACTCTTGCCTTTTATGGGTTCAACAACGCCAAGGTTAGGTTTTATGGTGGTGAAATGGTAGTTGGCAATTTTGGGTTTGGCCTTCGTAAGAACGGACAACATGGTGCTCTTTCCTACATTTGGAAACCCCACAAGGCCCACATCCGCAATCATTTTAAGTTCAAGGGAGATATTGCGCTCTACAGAACGGTCACCTGATTCTGCAAATGTAGGGGCTTGTCTGACGGAATTAGTGAAGTGCGTGTTGCCTCTTCCACCCTTGCCGCCTTTAGCCAAAATACGTTGTTCGCCATCAAGAATCAAATCCGCTATAACCCGGCCCGATTCCACATCTCGAATAATCGTCCCCGGTGGTACTTTGATAATCAAGTTATCGCCTGATTTCCCGTAGCATTTCTTCTTGCCGCCGTCTTCACCGTTTTGTGCTTGATACTTTGTTTTGTAGCGAAAATCCATCAGTGTACGCATGCCGCCGTCCACTACTGCAACGACGTCTCCGCCTCTGCCACCGTCTCCACCATCTGGCCCGCCATCGGGCACATACTTCTCTCTTCTGAAAGACACGGAACCATTGCCGCCTTTTCCAGATCGGATCAGTATTTTTGCGTGATCTACAAACATTCTTCCTCCTTGAATGCCATGATTAAAAGCCTAATCGCTCAAATCATATGCATTGCCGTTTCATTATTCTGCTTTCTGTTTTTTGACGGAGCCATTCTCCATCACGAGCCTACAGAGGTCCTCACAAAACACCACAATAAAAGGGTCTCCCCCACTATCAGATTATTCTAAGCCACATTCTCGCTTAGCTTTAAACAAAACCCCAAAGGATACTCTTTAAAACCACCGAGAAGTCTTCTAAGACCTCACTCATATCATACAAAGAAGGCCTTCAAGTTTTATAACCATCATTTAAAGACCATGGCACTGAGCCATGTTCCTTTAAATGGAATGCGTTAAAAAATCTGAAGACCTTATCAATCAATGTTTGATCTTAGTTGTTTTCGTAAACGCTTACTTTCTTGCGAGTCTTGTCTTTTCTTTCGAATTTAACAACACCATCAACTTTAGCAAACAAAGTGTCATCTCCGCCGATACCAACATTAGTACCCGGGTGGAATTTCGTTCCTCTTTGTCTCACTAAAATGCTTCCAGCGCTAACAACCTGTCCATCAGCTCTTTTCACACCAAGTCTTTTTGATGCGCTGTCACGGCCGTTCTTTGAGCTACCTACACCTTTTTTACTTGCAAATAGCTGAAGATTCATTTTTATGATCATCTGGTCATACCTCCTTTACCTGAAGATTTACGTATTTGGGATACATGTCGCTGATTGCTTGAATACCAAGTTTCAAGCTCTCTATCAATGTATCAATTTGAAGTTGTTTGATTTGATCCTCTTGTAGTGAGCACTGCACCTTCATGTCACCTCTTTCTTCATCCATAGAAAAGAGCGGATCACACTTGGCAATCTCATTGAGTGAGATTAAACAGGTTTGTGTCAACACCGATACGCTTGAACAGACAATGTCCTTGCCCCTTTTGGCGTAACCCGCGTGACCAGTGGCCTCAAAACCGAGATAATGCTTATCCTTTTGATCAATTCTAACGCGAATCATCTTACAAGCTGATGGATTCAATCTTTACTTGCGTAAATGGTTGACGATGTCCTTGCTTTTTACGATAATCTTTTTTGCATTTGTACTTATAGACAATGACTTTTTTTCTTTTGCCTTGTTTTTCAACAGAGCCGACAACTTTAGCACCAGCAACAAATGGTGAGCCAATAGCTGTTCCAGTTTCCTGTGATACAAACAATACTTTATCAAACTCTACTTTGTTGCCAACTTCGATTTCAAGTTTTTCAATAAACAAAGTATCGCCTTCTTGAACCTTGTATTGCTTACCACCTGCTTCAATTATAGCGTACATCTCATATACCTCCTTAATTCAAACTCGCTAATCACTAGGTACTCATAGAGTTTCGAACCCGTCTTATGCGGCTACTACCAGAAACAAATGTTATCACAAAGCACTTCCATAGTCAAGAACAGAATAAGTTGTTTTCGCAAATATCTGAACGATAAGCGATAATGTCCTCTTGTAATGCAAGGGATTCTGTCTTCTGAATAGCAGATTGATTAGTGTGTCAAAAGTCCGTAGTTGATCTTGTTCATACACTTTATTAAAGTACACGAATCGTAAGCGTCATGTGATTGGAACTGGTTGAGACCCCTAAATAATCACCCGAATACTACCGTCCCACTACTGTCCCACGCGAAGCGCCGAACAACCCTTTCGATTCACTCTGCCATACGCATGCTGTGGTATTTTAGGACATTTTCGAATACACAGAACAGAACAAGTTGTTTTCGTAAATAAAGCCACTCATCTATTTCAGGGTCAATCGATACCCAAAGGGAAGATTGAGATCGATCTCTAGTCGAAGGGTGATTGAAAACTCTTTTTCGAGTTGGGGCAGATAGCGTTTGATCCACACCATGGTTTCTTCTGCCGCGTGTATGGTCACCTGTTCTGTGCTCAAATGCTTTCTGATGCGCAGAAGCTCTCTTCTGACCGCATAGACGCTGTGTGCGGGCGACTGGACCCGTGTGTTCATGTCTCCGATGAGCTGCAGCAGAGACGGACGTCTGCGCCGTCTGGTGAGCTCTAGAATGCCTAGAGAAGTGAAGCCCAGAATGCGAACGGATTCTAAATCGCCCAAAAGGCTCTTTTTTAGTGTTTCTATAACGCTTTTCCGCTGTGCCTCAGTCTCCATATCTATAAAATCAATCAGGACTGCACCACTTAGATTTCTGAGCCTAATTTGCCGCGCAATTTCAGCACAGCAGCTGGTGTTTACGGTGAAGGCAAAAGCCTCCGTCTTCTGTAGATGGATGTAGCGCTCCGAGTTGATATCGATTATGCTAAACGCTTCGGTTTCGTCGATGACAATTTCTGCGCCGTTTTCTATGGGCACACGCCTTTCGGTGAGTTTTGACCAAAGGCCTTCCAACTGATACTCTTCAAATAATGGCCCGATTTTTTGGGGAGCAACGTGCACTTTTTCCATTAACAGCGGTGAAATATTTTTGAGAAGTTCCAGGTCTCCCTCAGACACTTCAATGGCCTGAACGTCCATACTCAGCACCTCTAACCATTTTTCAATGCCCGTCAAGGCCTTATAGACACAGGGTTCTGATTTGTTGTGCAGTTGTTTTTCGCAGTTGAATTTTCGTTCAATGATGTTCTGCATCATCTCTAAAAGCGCTTCATGAGGAACTTCAGAGGCGGACGTGCGCACCATAAGGCC
>JBBRGL010000199.1:0-5553 GCA_038240675.1 Peptostreptococcales bacterium | reverse complement strand
ATGCTCGATCATGAGTATGGAGAGATCAAACTGATCTCTTATTTGGTGGATAAAATTCATCAAGTCATGGGACTCTTGAGGATTCATCCCTGCTGCCGGTTCATCGAGAAGCAGCACTTGTGGATTTGTTGCAAGTGCCCTCGCTATTTCAAGTTTACGTTGTTTACCATAAGGCAAGTTAGACGATATTTCATCTTTCAAATCAATTAAATTAACTTGCTCTAGTAAATGAAGGGATTTTTCTATCATCTCTTTTTCTTCTCTTCGATAATGTGGCGTTCTGACTACCGCTGAAAACAAGTTGGACTTCAAACGCAGATGATTGGCAATAAGGACGTTTTCAAGGACTGTCAATTCTTTAAATAATCGAATGTTCTGAAATGTGCGCGCGATTCCTAAATGGGTTATTTCATGGGGTTTTATACCTGTTATGGCTTTGTCCATGAAAAACACTTCGCCTTCTGTGGGTTTATACACGCCAGTGATCATGTTAAATGCCGTGGTTTTTCCTGCGCCATTTGGTCCTATGAGCCCCACTATCTGGTTTTTTTTCAATTCAACAGATAGATCTGACACAGCCGTTATTCCACCAAACCTTTTGGTTATGCCTTTTGTCTTTAATAATACCATCTCTACGCACCTCGCCTTTTGCTTGGTATAAGCACTTTAAAGTAGTACCCAGATAAGATTTTTTCCCATGTGATTTCACTACGTCCCATAAGGCCTTTTGGATAGAGCAGTATGACTAACATCAAGAGAATTGAGAAGACAACCATCCTCAGTCCTGGCAATCCTTCTGTGACAAAGAAACCAAAGTTTAAAGATTGATCAAGGAAACGAAGTGCTTCCATCATGATTGTTACGACGACAGCTGATATAACTGAGCCGCTGATGCTTCCTATACCCCCCAAGACGACGATTAAGATGACGTTAAAGGTCGTTACAAACCTGAACATCATGGGGTCTATGGTGCCAATCAAATGCGCCAGTAGTGCACCTCCAACACCTGCAAAGAAACTACCGATGACAAAGGACATCACTTTATGCTTGAAAATATCAATACCCATGGATTCTGCGGCTATTTCATCTTCTCTGATAGCTTTAAAAGCCCTGCCATAGCTCGATTTGATAAGAAAAATCATAAAGACGATGGTCACGAGGGCAGTACCCCAGCTCCACCATATGTTTGTGATTCTCTCGATACTTTTAAGCCCCAAAGATCCATTTGTGAAACTTTGTAGATTTGTGAATACTATGCGAATGATTTCACCTAACCCAAGTGTTGCAATGGCTAAATAATCATCTTTTAGGCGCAGTATTGGCGCGCCGATAATGAAGCTCACAAGCGCAGCTGCAAGTCCACCGATGATAAGCGCTAGCGGAAATTGAAGAAAATCTAAGGCAGGTGGTAATACTAATCCTTTTGCAAGAAGTGGGTTGACGGGTTCTAGAAAGAAATTGATTTTTTTGATGTTTTCAGGCATTGTGAGCATCACTGATGTATAAGCGCCTATTGCCATAAATCCAGCGTGTCCCAATGAAAAAAGACCCGTAAAGCCGTTGATTAAGTTCATGCCTAATGCTAAGACAACGTAAATACCACAGAGGTTAAATATTTTTGCAGGGAATTTGCCAAGGACCTGGCTCAGTATGAATAAGATGACAAGCGTACCGATTAAAGCACCTATATTCAGCAGCTTTTGGTTGATTGGTTTTTTCATATTACACCTTCTCCGTTGTATTTGATCCTAATAAACCCGTTGGTTTAATGAGTAAGATTACAATCAGCAGTACAAACGCAAAGGCATCTCTATACCCTGTCAGTGAAGGGAGGAATGCAACGATGAGAATCTCTAATATTCCAAGTAAGAATCCTCCTAATACAGCGCCTTCAATACTCCCAATTCCACCGACGACCGCTGCAATAAAGCATTTTAGACCAGGCATAAGACCCATTACAGGATTGAGCTGTGGATATTTGAAGGCCCACATGACTCCTCCGAAGCAAGCGAGGGCGCTCCCAATGGCGAAAGTAATAGAGATAATTTTATTGACGTCTATAGCCATTAAGCTGGCTGCTTCGAAGTCTTTCGAAACGGCACGCATGGCCATCCCTGTTTTTGTCTTGTTGATAATGTACATTAAACCTGCAAGCAGAAGCAATGTAATAACGGGTATATAGAAGGTAACACTCACAATGGAAACGCTACCAAATTTGACGATCTGACTAAAAATTTCGGGAACCGGAAAGGCTTTAGGTCTCCCACCAAATATTACAATCCCTAAATTTTGTATGAGAAAAGACGCGCCTATAGCTGAAATCATAACGGATATACGCGGTGAATTCCGAAGGGGTTTGTATGCTGTTCTTTCTACTATGGTACCAAAAAGAACTGTTGCAGCGATGGCCAATATGACACTTATATACCACGGTAGGGTAAAATAACTATTGACCATAAAATAGTATGCAAAATAGGTGCCTAACATGAATATCTCACCATGTGCAAAGTTGATGAGTCGAAGTATGCCATAGACCATTGTATATCCAATAGCTAAAAGTGCATAAAGACTTCCGACGGATATCCCATTTGCTAAGTGCTGTAGGAAAATCATAAACGTCATTTCTATCCCCCTATATTCGGTGATTATAGCTTTGAAAACTTATAAAAATGGATGTGTAGACGTACCTACACATCCATTGATGAGTTGTCCTTCTTTATTTCGCAGTAGGTTCTACAGTTGTCATGTACGTGAATTCACCATTTTGAATAGTTTTGATAACTGCAGATTTGACAGCGTCACCATTTTCATCAAGCGTAATTGTACCCGCTGCACCAGGATAATCTTTAGTTGTTGCAAGTGCATCACGAATCGCTTTTGGATCTGCTGAGTTAGCGCGTTTTATGGCATCTACGATGACGAGATAAGCATCAAATCCAAGAGCTGTAACACCTGCAGGCTCTTGTCCTGTCTCTTTTTTGTACTCATCGATAAAGAGCTTTCCATTGTCGTTGACTGGAGCTTTTGAATCATAAAAGAATGAATAAACAACGCCTTCAACTGCTGGTCCACCGATTTGGATAAATTCAGGCGTTTCCCAAGTATCGCCGCCTAAGAACGGAAGTTCTATGCCTTGCTCACGTGCTTGTTTGATAAGGAGCGCTGACTCTGTATAGTTTCCAGGTGCGAATATGACATCTGGATTTTTTGATGCAACGTTTTGCAATTGAGCGGAAAACTCTGTGTCGTTTGTATTGTAGTTAGCAACTTCAACAATTGAGTTTTTATCCCCTGTCAAACCTACGAAAGCATCTGTAAAGAACTTCGCTAAACCTACTGAATAGTCATTTGACACTTCTTGAATAATCGCTGCTTTTCGAGCACCTAAAACGTTGTAGGCATAGTTAGCCATGACTGTTCCTTGGAAAGGATCAATAAAACAAACGCGGAAATAGTATTCGTTACCAGCTGTAACAAGTGGATTAGTCGCAGAAGCAGCAACTACTGGAATGCCAGCTTCTTGTGCTAAAGGACCCGCTGCCATTGAAAGTGAACTTCCCCAGCTGCCTATGATTGCGTTGACTTTATTGTCATCAATGAGTTTAGTAGCTGCATTTGCTGCCTCTACTTTATCCGATTTGTTATCGACGATAACGAGTTCAATTTTCTTGCCTAAAACCTCAGGGAACAGTTTGTTTGCAAGTTTAACCCCTTCAACTTCCATGGCCCCACCAGCAGCGTTTGCGCCTGTCATGGGCTCAAATACACCAATCTTGATAACATCGCTTTCAGTGCTTTTTGGCGCGCAACCTGTAAATAAAACTGTACACATCAATAATATAACCATTGCTAATGCTATAAACTTTCTCAATGCAATTTCCTCCTTTTAATTATTACAAATTGTTAACATGTCTTTCATACTCATTCTATTGCTTATTGTTTTTTTTGTCAAATGTATTTATGTTTCTTTTGTTGATGCTTTCTGTATTTTTCTGTATTTTTAATCTCAAAGTATTCTATTGCAACAAATAAAAACTACACCCCTTTGTGGATATAGTTTTTATTAAAGTTGTTGAAGGTTATAGGGTCAAAAGTAATTGAAACCTAAACTCTCTATATTTCATTCATTCTTCGGTATTCCTTTTGAAATTTCTTGATAATTTTCTTCTCCATGCGGGACACTGTCATCTGCGAAACGCCTAATTCTTCTGCAACATGAATTTGAGTCTTATTAAAGAAAAAGCGATCCTTGATTATTTTTGTCTCAATCACATTTAATTTTTCCATGCACATATCTATAAAATCGCGATTTTCAATGATATCGAAATACTTATCATTTTCTCCAAGGATATCAATCAACTGAATTTCTTTATCGTCGCTACTACTGTCATATGTGACGTCTAAAGATTTGGGGGTGTATACTTGAGACGCTTCCATAGCTTCAATAACTTGCTCTTCAGTACACGATAAATACCTTGCAATATCTTCTATTTTGGGTATTCTTTGGAGATCTTGTTGAAGTTGCTGCTTCGCCATATTGATTTTTTTAGAGAGTTCTTGAATGCGTCTTGGAACGCGGACTGACCATCCTTTGTCTCTAAAATACTTTTTGATTTCTCCGATAATTGTAGGAGTTGCAAAACTTGAAAACTCAAACCCTTTGTCAATATCATATCTTTCGATAGCATAAATAAGACCTAGTGAAGCGACTTGATAAATATCTTCATACTCTATCCCCTTATTGATATACTTTTTTGACAGGATCTCTGATATATACAGATGTCTATTGATCAATTCATTGCGTATCAATATATCTGTACTTAGCTTATATAGCCTAAAGAGCTCTTTGTTTTCTATTCCTTTGTACTCGCCTTTTTCAGCAAGTTTTTTATCTCTAACACTCATAGAATCAACCCCTAATATGAAATACAAGCTCAGATTAAAGCAAGTCTTAACCCCTTGAAACGATTTTAGCAGTCAGACTAATCCAATGTCTTAATCATTCGTATCACAGTGCCGTGATCTTCTGCAGGCTTTATTTCTACCTGATCCATCAATGATTTCATAATAAATATACCAAGCCCACCGACTTTCGGGTTTGATAAATCTGGTTCTACGTAATTTTGTAAATCAAATCCATCTCCATGGTCTTTGACTTCACACTCAAAGCGCGTTGAATTAACATTAAACGTAATATCAAAATTCGTATTATCGTTTAATCCGTGCAGAATCGCATTGTTACATGCCTCTCCAACTGCAACTTTAATGTCTTCGATATCTTCAATATTAAAACCCATATTGTTTGCCAATACTGATGCTGTAAGTCTTGCAATACTAACGTATTCAGGCTTACTTGGAAGCTTAATAGATACTGATTCGTACATAGATAGGTCACCTTCATCCTTAAATTAGCTCATAATAAAAATCTTGTCCAGTCCTGTAATACTAAACAATTTTAAGATATTCGATTGTGGGTTAACAATTTCAATATTATTGTCGTTTTTCTTCACGCGCTTCAAAATACCAATTAGTACACCTAACCCCGTACTGTCA
>JBBRGL010000198.1:0-5577 GCA_038240675.1 Peptostreptococcales bacterium | reverse complement strand
CTCAGGACTCTTGATTGATCAGCTCAAAAGAGTTGAAATATCAGAAGTTGCCCATTTTTTCGTCAAGATTACAGATCATTTAGAACTGGATCAAATCGATCAAGCAAAAGTTGATTTGGTTTTGCTTAAAAATTACATTGGTGATATTGAAATTATTTATACTTAAAGAGTAAGGAGTAAACGAGATGGAAAAAGTACGATTAACCGAATACAGCCACGGCGCTGGCTGAGGCTGCAAGCTACCTCCAGCGGTGCTGGATTCAATATTGAAAGATGCTAAACACATTGTACATGACCCCAATTTACTCGTCGGACACCACACAAAGGATGATGCTGCAGCCTATGATTTGGGCAACGGACAATCCATTTTGAGTACGACAGATTTCTTTATGCCCATCGTCGATGATCCTTTTACTTTTGGAAGAATTGCTGCAACCAATGCGATCAGCGATATTTATGCCATGGGAGGAAGACCCCTTATGGCTATAGCCATTCTAGGGTGGCCCATTAAAACCCTTGGGCCAGAAATTGCGGCTTTAGTTTTAGAAGGTGGAAGAGCAGTTTGTATGGAAGCTGGCATACCCTTAGCAGGTGGACATTCCATCGATTCTCCTGAACCTATTTTTGGACTCGCCGTCACTGGAATCGTGGATAATACGCGTCTCAAAAAAAACAATGACGCGGTATTAGGTTGTGAGATTTTTATCACCAAACCTCTCGGCATTGGCATCCTGACGACAGCGGAAAAACAAAAGAAAATTGAAGAAGGCCATCTCACACCAGCCATAGAAGCAATGTGCAGCCTCAATAAAGTGGGCCAAGACGTGTCAATATTAGAAGGCGTTGTCGCAATGACAGATGTTACTGGATTTGGACTCATGGGACATTTAGGCGAAATTTGTGAGGGCAGTGGGATATCGGCAATTTTAGATTACGCGAAGATTCCCCTTCTCCCAAACGTCATAAAATACATGGAAATGGGATGTATCCCTGGTGGTACTCGGAACAATTTTAAAAGTTATGGTCATACCCTTGGCGCCCTTACAGAGGAGCAACAGATTATTCTTTGTGATGCTCAGACTTCAGGAGGCCTCCTTGTGATCGTTAAAGCAGATGCTGTTCCGGCATTTCTTGAGATTACAAAAGGACATGGATTAGAACTTGAATCTATCGGAAGAACGTGCCCCAAAATGGAGCATCTCATCGTGATGAAATAAATTTTAGCAAAAAGGTGATAATTATTTAACAAAAAACGATAAAATGTATTGATTAAATATTTTTTATTGGATATACTTTAATAGTCAACCGAATACTATAAGAAATTCTTATAGTTCGGGAAACATACAATTTAAAAGTGCTGGATGAAGAGTCAGGGAGAGAATCATTAAATTGATCGCCAAAGGGAAAAGTCATTGCTTGCCAAGTTATGATGAAATCCACGGGCAAAAGGACCGGTCTTGGACAGAACTCTGAAAAGTCTGATACACTCAGACACCGAAGGTGCAATCCTCATTAAGAGGAGAATCTCTCAGGTCAAGAACAGAGGTGAATGGTTAATCCGTTCACTTTTTTTGTTTTTTTGTGATTTAAAATGAGAATCAATATCTGGAATAGAGGAAAATCGACATGAAGTGCAAGCTTATAACCAACAACACCCTTCTCAAAGAGTACAGTGAATCTCATCCTTTCAAAATTGAAGAATTGATATTTATTCAACATTTAGAGATCCAAGAAGTTTTCAGTTGCGTGCGTGATTACGTACACAAGGGACACAAACTTTTGACACACCCTCTATCAGGAAGTGTCAAGCCTGAAGAAACACCTTTTAAATCCATCGCTATAAGTGTAGAAGCTACAGCACTGGATGTAGAATCTCTCTTGATTATAGAAGATGCAATCATTATGGCAAAGAATTTTAGCAGAGGTGAAAAGAGATCTAGAAGCATACCCTCTCAAATTCTTGATGATTTTAGACTCATAGATTTTGGCCTGATCAAAAGTGGCTTAGAGGCAATGAATAATTCTTAGGAGGCAAAAAATGTCAAATATTTACGATGTGATTATTTTAGGAGCAGGACCTGCAGGACTAACAGCCGGACTGTATGCAGCCCGTGGAAAGATGTCCACACTCATTCTTGAAAAAAGCAAAAATGGTGGACAGATTGTGACAACTGATGAAGTTGCCAACTACCCTGGCGGCATTGAACATGAAACAGGCCCAAGCTTAATCGAGCGCATGGTCAACCAGTGCAACGCTTTTGGAGCAGAGATCAAGAAAGATGGCGTGGTGACGCTATCTCTTGAAGGAGCTATCAAAACAGTCACGGGTGAGAGCGGCGAAGTGTATCAAGCAAAATCCATCATCATTGCTACAGGTGCAACGCCAAAGAGAATTGGTTGCCCTGGAGAAATACGGTTGACTGGAAAAGGCGTTTCCTACTGCGCAACATGTGATGGCGATTTCTTTACTGACTTAGAGATCTTCACAATTGGCGGCGGCGATACAGCACTTGAAGAAGCCATGTTCCTCACAAAATTTGCACGAAAAGTGACCATCGTCCACAGAAGAGATGCCTTTAGAGCCGCTAAATCAATCATCGAAAAAGCGCAGAAAAACGAAAAAATCCACTTTTTAATGGATTCAGTCGTCAACGAAATTAAAGGAGACGGCATTGTAGAATCCATCGTCTTCAAAAATACCGTAACGGGTGAATTGTCAGAAGTACATGCAGATGAAGAGGATGGCACATTTGGCGTATTCGTATTTGTAGGCTATTCGCCACTTACAGATTTGTTTAAAGATATCATCACACTTGATCGTGATGGCTACATCCCAACAGATGAACTCATGAGAACCAACATTCCCGGCGTCTTTGCAGCAGGCGATGTAAGAGTCAAATCCCTCAGACAAGTAGTCACCGCAACAGCAGACGGCGCCATAGCCGCCATCCAAGCTGAAAAATATATAGAGGAGGCACACACATGTTAGAACTCGATAAGGATACATTTGAACAAGAGGTTTTAAGCGCTAAAGGATTTGTCGTTGTAGATTTTTACGGAGATGGTTGCGAACCTTGCAAAGCCTTGTTGCCAGACATCGAAGCGTTGGCAGAGCAGTTTGCTGATAAAGCAACATTCACAAAATTGAACACAACAAAAGCGAGAAGACTTGCTATTTCACAGCGCGTTTTGGGACTTCCAACGATTATATTGTACAAAGATGGCGAAAAACTTGCTGAAGTTACTGGTAAAGATGCATCAAAGAGCCTCATTGCAGAGATGTTGACAGCAAATTTATAATGCTTGTAGATTTAAACTCTTTAAAAAGAGTGTCCTAAGCTAAAAACACACAGTGTGTTTTTATAGATAAGTAAGGAGGTGTGGCTTTTTGCGTTTAGAACTAGGAGAAATACTGATCAAAGATGTTCAATTTGGTGAAGTATCTAAGGTTGAAAACGGTGTTTTGTACGTGAGCAAGGAAGAAATTTCCAACTTAGTGCTTCAAGATGAACACATTAAGAGCGTTACGGTTGAATTGGCTAAACCGGGCGAAGAAACACGCATTACACCCGTTAAAGACGTTATTCAGCCAAGAGTCAAAGTTACTGGAAAAGGTGGTATTTTTCCAGGCGTTATTTCTGACGTTCAAACTGTTGGCGAAGGAAGAACACATGTATTAGAAGGCACTGCAATTGTCACTTGTGGCAAAATAGTCGGCTTCCAAGAGGGCATTATCGACATGACTGGCCCTGGAGCAGACTATACACCTTTCAGTAAGCTCAACAATGTCGTACTTGTCATTGAGCCAATTGAAGGCTTGAAAGCTTACGATTATGAGTTTTCTGCAAGAATGGCTGGATTGAAAGCGGCAAACTATTTAGGTGAGCTCGCTCGAAATCTGACACCAGACAAAATCACGGTTTACGAAACAAAGCCTTTACTTGAGCAAGCAAATGAATACCCTAACCTTCCAAAAGTTGGATATGTCTACATGCTTCAAACTCAAGGCTTGTTGCACGACACGTACGTATACGGCGTTGATGCAAAGAAAATTGTCCCGACAATTTTGTACCCTACTGAAATCATGGACGGCGCAATTTTGAGTGGCAACTGCGTTTCTGCTTGTGACAAGAACACAACGTATCACCATTTGAACAATCCAATCATCAAAAATCTTTATGCACAGCATGGCAAAGAAATCAATTTCATGGGTGTGATCATCACCAATGAAAATGTGTACCTTGCTGACAAGCACAGATCTTCAAATTGGACAGCTAAATTCACAAAATTCTTGGGCCTCGATGGTGTTGTCATTTCTCAAGAAGGCTTTGGAAATCCAGATACTGACCTCATCATGAACTGTAAGAAAATCGAAGCTGAAGGCGTTAAAACAGTCATCGTAACAGATGAATATGCAGGTACAGATGGTTCTTCTCAGTCTCTTGCTGACGCTGACATCTCTGCAAATGCAGTTGTTACTGGCGGTAATGCCAACGAACTCATCATTCTCCCACCAATGAAGCGCATTATCGGTATGCTTGACTACACAGATAAAATTGCTGGTGGTTTTGCAGGCAGTTTGAGAGCAGATGGCAGCATTGAAGCTGAGCTTCAAGTAATTACGGGTGCAACGAATGAGCTTGGATTTAACAAACTTACTGCAAAGAATTACTAATATCACTTAAAAATAGGCACTTAAAATATTGAAAAGGAGATGAAGGCAAATGAATTTTTTAGAAAATAAAAAAGTAATTATAATTGGCGACAGAGATGGTATCCCTGGACAAGCGATTGAAGAATGTGTTAAAACAATTGCATCGGCTAAAGTTGTTTATTCATCGACGGAATGCTTCGTCTGAACAGCTGCAGGTGCAATGGATTTGGAGAATCAAAATAGGGTGAAAAAATTAACAGATGAACACGGCGCAGAAAATGTCGTGGTCATATTCGGTGCAGCTGAAGCGGAATCAGCTGGACTAGCAGCAGAAACAGTAACAGCAGGAGACCCTACTTATGCGGGTTGTCTCGCTGGAGTAGCACTTGGCCTTGCTGTGTACCATGCAGTTGAGCCACAGTTCAAAGAACTCGTTGATCCTACAGTGTTTGAAGATCAAATCGGCATGATGGAAATGGTTCTTGATGTCGAAGAAATCGTCAAAGAAATGTCGTCAATCAGAAAGCAATTCTCTAAGTACTAATCCGCGTTCCAAATTGTATCAAACCCCTATAAATGATCCGAATTTATTGTTAATAGATTCAGTTTGAATCTAAAATGCATTGATCTAAAAAAGAATAGTCACTTAAATTGATTCGAAGGGAGGTACCCTGGAGTATTTGACTCAAGGACAAATTTATGAAAAAATTTAAAGTCGTTCATTATATTAACCAATTCTTTGCTGGAATAGGCGGAGAAGAAAAAGCGGATATTAAGCCGGAGATTAGAGACGGGACTTACCCTGGTTGATTTTTGGGCTTCGTGGTGCATGCCTTGTAAAATGATGGCACCTATACTCAACGAAGTTGCCGATGAGATTGGTGATAAAGCAAAAGTTGCCAAACTTGATGTTGAAACTCATA
>JBBRGL010000197.1:0-5585 GCA_038240675.1 Peptostreptococcales bacterium | reverse complement strand
CCATCACCATTCTTGAAAACCGCTTAGTCTATGCGGTCAACTTAGATGACGGCCCTATGGTGGGCATCTTTCTCGACCAACGGGATGTGAGGTTGGCCATTCGCAAACGCTATAGTAAAGGCATGCGGGTTTTGAACACCTTCTCTTACACTGGTGCATTTTCAGTGGCCTCTTTTGCAGGAGGCGCAGTAGAGACTGTTAGTGTTGACCTTGCCAATCGCAGTCTTCAAAAAACAAGGGAACAGTTTGAAGCCAATGGTTTTGACCTAAGTGTCAACCAAATTGTCGTCGAGGATGTCTTCAACTACTTTAAATACGCCGCTAAAAAACAACTGCTGTTCGACACCGTCATTCTCGATCCACCAAGCTATGCTAAATCAAAACAGTTTATCTTTGCAGCCGAAAAAAATTATGTTGCGCTACTTGAAGATGCCATTGCACTGACAAAGATGGGCGGAGTCATTGTCGCCTCTACAAACTGCAGTAGCTTTGATATGAGGGCATTCATTCAAATGGCAAAAGATGCTTTTCAAAATTCAGGGCATCGCTTTCAAATTCTTGAATCTTACAAACTGCCATCAGATTATAAAACACTCACTAGCTTTCCAGAAGGCAATTATCTCAAAGTGTTACTCCTTGAAAAAATCAGTGCTTATAAATCGAAGAAGTGAATCAAACCAAATTCAAAGGTTGTATCAAAATTTATATTTTGATACAACCTTTTTTAGTACAGTAGATTGAGCGCTAGTTTATTTTAAAGCAACTTGCCTAAAATTAAACCATCCTCATATTGACCCTCAATTTTGTAATGGTCTTTTAGTCGGCCTTCAATGACAAAACCATTTTTCTCAAGAATACGCGCAGAGCCCACATTGCCGCTTACAACTCTGGCGTGTAGACGATGCAAATCAAGGGTTTGGGCAGCATAGTTCACGATCATTTTGACAAGTTCTGTTCCATAGCCCTTGCCCCAATGTTTCTGATGCAGGACGTATCCCACTTCAGCGTGTTCGGCCTCTTTGTCGAAATTAAAAAGCATGGCCGTACCGACTATTTCCTGCGTCTCACTTGACACCACAGAGGCATAGAGATGCGTCCCTACTGATTCTCTTCTCAACATTTCAAGGATATAGTCCTCAGTGTCTTTCAGTTCATGTTTAAGTGCCCAACCAATGTAGCGCGATACAGCAGGATCTGATGCATAGCTGTGAATCACTTCAGCATCTTGAGTCCTGAGAGGTATAAAACAAATACGATCCCCCTTTAATTGGCTAAATGACTTTTTATCCATTCTTCCTCCAAAGTGTATCGTTGATAGAATTAGAGTACTTGAAAATCGCCATTACATTTTAGGCGGCGCAAAGGAAATATTGCCCATTTTAGTTTTGACATCATAGTCAAAATTCACTGTAGATTGTTCATTTGCAGTGCCGCTAAAGATAATTTTTTCCTCGCCACTGAGCGATACGCCATCAGCAAAGCCTAAAGTCGTCAAGCTCTCTACGAATTTGATAGCCGTTTCCTGACTCATTTCAGCATAAGCGACGATGGTCAGTTTTCCAGCCATACTATCCGCTTCATATTGAGTGACCGAGACAATCTTACACTGTGGCTCTGTCAAAGTACCCATACGTTCACTAGGCCATACTGCATTTTCAGCTGATTCTGCCTGTGCTTCTGTTTGAACTTCTACTTGAGTTGCATCAGGTGTTGTCCCGCTTTCGGATGTAGTCGGTTTTGAACAAGCCGTTAGAGAAAAAATCAAAACCATAATAAGTACATACATGATCCATTTCTTCATAAAAAATTGCCCCCTTCATTTTGGTTTATATTTCTGATTAGGCATATCCTCTAAACAACATCACCCTCTACACTGATTGCTTTTAGGATCATAGCACTTTTGAACGGACTTTCTTTCAAGAGCGAAAAAGTGTGTTCGTCAATGGTGACATTTTTAATGGATTTGGGCGTTCCAACGAATTCGGCTGTTTCAGGAGACACTAAATTTGTGAAATTCGAATTGTCTATAATGGTGTTTTCAACTTGAATCTTTTTAAATGTCGCTCCTGTAAAATCACAATTCTCAAAGATTGCATTTTCCATCTGAACGGTGTTGAATACTGTTTTTCTAAAGGAACACCCACTGAAGATAGTCCCGGTCAGCTGTGTCTCCACCAGTTCAACCTCAGCAAAATCACCTTTTTTTACAAAACTTGCACTGATCTCGCAGTTTGAAAATTTTGAACTATAACCACTGAAAGTATTGAGGCATACATTTTTGAGAGAAAGTCCATTAAGAGATTGCTTTCTAAGATTGAGATTTCTGAAGTCGTAACGCCCCTCAATTTTGGACATGTCAGCGGGAATTTCTTTTGTTTCAATCAATTTTTCGAGTTGCACTTTATAATAATCTGTTTTCCAACGAATGGATAGGCTATCCCCTTTTTTAGCGGATCTTTTGCCTTTTGGGGTAGGTTTTTTTTTATTCATAAGTCATCTCCTTTAAAATCCTGTAATGATCACTTTTCATTATACCGCGTTCCCTAGAAATTTGCTCATTTGTTTCGAGATTATCACGGCTGGTTTGATGAAACAGTCATCCTATTCGCTTTCTTCCGATGGCTCTGGCGAGCACTGCCTACCCGATTCTCCTATGTGCGCTCTTCCCCATTCACACATGGTATTCAAGACGGGAATCAAGGACATTCCCTTTTCAGTCAAAGAATACTCGACTTTTGGAGGAATTTGATGGTACTCTTCTCTATAGACAAGGCCATCAGCTTCAAGTTCTTTCAACTGTTGACTGAGCATTTTATGGGTGATCCCTGTGACACTTTTTTTGACCTCTCCATAGCGTCTTACACCCTCAATCGCTAATTGCCACAAAATTACGGGTTTCCATTTCCCACCCATCAAACTTAACGTGTATTCCACTGGACATTTAAACGTAGTGAGTGCATTCATCTTTCCACCTCTTCACTTTCCTTTTAGAGAGTATATCACATAAAAGTGCATACTGTTATTTTTAATAATATCCTATATACTAGAGAAGAACAACTTATTCTATTCGTGGAGGAACACATGAACGAAACTTTAAAATCAATTAAAAATAGACGTAGCATACGCGTTTATAAATCAGAACAAATCCAAGATACAGAGCTCAATGCCATCATTGAAGCTGGACTCTATGCGCCTAGTGCTATGAATGGACAGCCATGGCACATCACAGTAGTCCAAAATCCTGAATTGCTCAAATCCCTAAATAGTGACGCTAAAATTTCTATGGCTAAAAGCGACAATGCCTATTTCAGCAAATTTGGAGCGAATGACGCCTTCAACATCTTTTACCATGCACCAACTGCGGTGATTATATCCGCTGCTACAGATTCGCCCTATGCCGCAACGGATTGCGCTGCACTCACACAAAATATGCTCCTTGCCGCTGAGTCCCTCAACATTGGTTCGTGTTGGGTAGGCTTAGCAAATTTTGCGCTCAAGGGCGAAAAAGAGCAAGCCTACAAAGAATCCCTCATGATTCCAGCTGGCTTCAACCCTTGTTATACCCTGACTCTAGGCTATAAAAAAACCGCTAGCACGGCTGCGCCAGAGCGAAAATCAAACTCTGTGAACTTTGTAAAGTAATAAGGATTAGTTAAGTCACACCCAGAAATCAAAGGAGGCTCTCATGAAAGTTGAAATATGGTCAGATTTTGTATGTCCCTTCTGCTACTTAGGAGAACGCAAATTTGAGCTTGCACTCGCCAAATTTGCGCATAAGGAAACCGTTGAAATTCACTTCAAAAGTTTTCAACTCAATCAAAACGCAGAAAATTACTCAGGCAAAGATATTCATCAGTTGATTGCCGATAAGTACCACATCCCCTATGCACAAGCAAAATCCAATAATGACCGCATCATTCAAGCTGCAAAAGAGGTCGGATTAAACTATAACTTTGATATCCTCAAGCCTGGCAATACTCAGATCATGCATCAAATCGCTCAATATGCAAAGACAGTGGGCAAAGAAAAAGTCCTTGTAGACCTTTTTTTCAAAGCCTATTTCGAAGAAGGGGCAGATATTTCAGACACTTCAGTGCTCCTTGACCTTGCAAGCAAAGCAACTCTTGACACTATTGAAGTCCAAAAGCACCTCACCGATAAAACTTTCCTAAATCAGGTTCATGAGGATCAGCATGATGCTCAAAAGCTAGGCATCACAGGTGTACCTTATTTTATCATCAACGACAAAATCACCATTTCAGGTGCCCAAAGCCCAGAGCATTTTTTAGCAGCACTCAACCAAGCATGGTTAGAAAGCAATTAGCAAAGGATACGTCAATAAAAATTCAATATAAGTCCCTTCAGTGCCCCTATCTGAAGGGACTTTTTCATATGTTTGTCTCCCTGCATCTTTCAGATTTGATTAGAGTGTCAAAAGTAAGTTTCTCGATTATTCATACTGCATATAGTTCCAGTTGAACACTCCGGGACTATATGCAGTATGAATAAGATCAACTAAGTGCGTTTGACACCCTAATCATATGTGCTCAATATTCACAAAACAATTCAACTTTTCAAGCCTGACCCCGTCTCTGGTTCCACCGTAGGGGATGGTCTCTGCGCCATCCCGCTTTAGACTTAAAACCGACTACTCCAAAGATTGCACAGCAATCATCCATCAACAGATTCCAGATACCAGATTCCAGATACCAGATTCCAGATACCAGATACCAGATACCAGATCCCCTATCCCCAATCACTGATCCCCTGTTGCTTTAGCAACAATGATCCCTAGCCGCCAATTGCGGCGTGATCCCTGCCACTGCTTCTCTTCTGGTGCTGTATTGAATAGTGCAGATAGAGATTGAATTGTGGGTTTTACCCTGTATAATTGAAGAGGGAAACAAAACATTAAAAAAACTGTATTTTGCCCTTGTTTATGAGTGTGAACGCTTTGACTCAAATAATCAGAAGGTAGTGAGCTTATGGAAATTAAACAGTTGGAAAGTTTTATAGCGGTGGTCACAGAAAAAAGTTTCTCCAGGGCTGCGGAAAAACTTTTTATGACACAACCCACCATCACCAATCATATTCAAAGTTTGGAGGCAGAACTTGAGATTTCTCTCCTCAATCGAACGAGTAAGAAGGTCAGTCTTACAGATGCCGGTGCCATTTTATTTCAGCATGCAATCAATATAGTCAATATCAAGCAAACAGCACAGTATGAACTGAACGCGTATAAAGGCAAAATTGAAGGTCATTTGGAAATTTGCTCTAGCTCTATCCCCTCTCAATACATTCTGCCCCATATTCTCAAAACATTCACCGATGAATTCACCAGCGTTTCTTTTTCCATCAATCAGAAGAATTCGAAACACGTCATCGAAGACATTATGAACGGTCAAATCAACTATGGCATCGTCGGTGGCAAATACGACTATGCCTCTCTCGAATACATTGATTTTTTTGACGACCATATGATGATCATTGCCTCTGCGGATAAGTCCACTTTTGGCGAACCTGGCACTGCTATTGATTTCAATACTCTCCTCCGTGAAAAAATGATTTTTAGAGAGGAAGGCTCG
>JBBRGL010000196.1:0-5638 GCA_038240675.1 Peptostreptococcales bacterium | reverse complement strand
GGTCTCGACCCCAAAACAATCACTCCCATACAACCGTCCCACAACTGTCCCACGCGAAGCGCCGAACAACCCTTTCGATTCACTCTGCTATTCCAAAGATACAGTGTTTCAGGACATTTTCCATTTCACATCACAAGCAGTTTGTAAAATAAATCACACCTAAACATAAATTTCTTTTTTTGAATGCGTTTGATATTCCTATCGCATTTTTTCTTTCAATTTAGTGTCCAATTCAAGAGCCGCATTGAATCCCATGTTTTTTAGGCTGAAATTCCGTGCAGCAGCTTCTAAAATGACTGCAAGATTTCGACCAGGCTTGACAGGGATGTTGAGAATCGAGATTTTGACCCCTAAAATCTCCATAAAATTTTCATCGAGACCAAGACGGTCATACTCTTTTTCTTTACTCCACTCGTCGAACTGAACAATCAAATCGATTTGCTCCGTTTCACGTACAGAACCAATCCCGTAAAGTTTAGAAATATCGACTATACCAATGCCTCTGATTTCCATAAAATTGCGGATAAGCTCTGGTGAGGTACCAATGACTTTTCTTTCGCTGACTTTAATAATCTCTATGGCATCGTCTGCGATAAATGTATGTCCCCGTTTGACGAGTTCAAGGGCTGTCTCCGATTTTCCGACGCCACTTTTTCCAAGGATCAACGTGCCGACGCCATTGATGTCCACCAAAACACCGTGCATCGTAATGCGTTCAGCAAGCTCCAGCTCCACAAATTTTATGATTTCAGATGCGAATGCAGTGGTTTTTTTTGAAGTCACATAGACGGGAATACCATACTGGTCTCCAAACCGAATAAAGTCTTCAAATACTGGCAAGTCCCTCGAGAACACAACACAGGGCATATCATACTTCATAACCGCTTCAATGCGTTCACTTCGCGTCACTTCATCCAAACTCTCCAGATACATCCACTCCACGTTACCGATCAGTTGAACCCTTTCATATGCAAATGACGTGAAAAAGCCTGTAAGTTGGAGGCCCATGCGATTGATTTCATTACTGCCTATATACTTTTGTGTGTCATCAGCATTATTTATACGTTTCATTTTAAATTTTATTGCAAATTTATCGACGGATACTCTTTTAGAATGCACTTTATTCTCCCTTTCCTAAATGGATTTTTATTTTTTCTGCAACTGCAGCATTGATGCTCGGCACCGCCATAAGTTCCTCGATTGTTGCCTTTTGGATTGCCTCTATGGATTTAAAATAGGTTAAGAGTGCTCTCTTTCGTTTAGGACCAATGCCTTCAATATCATCTAGCAAGCTTTGGGTCAATCCTTTTTCGCGAAGGCTTTTGTGATAGGTGATAGCAAATCGATGAACTTCCTCCTGAATGCTATAGACCAATCTATACAATAAAGTGTTTTTCTGAAGATTCAGGGTCTCGCCATTGTAATAAAGGGCTTCTGTTCTATGGGAAGCGTTTTTCACCATACCAGCTACTGGAACATTCAGTCCTAATGCTGTAAGGACATCCTGCACTGCGTGTACTTGGCCCTTTCCCCCATCAATAAGCACCAAGTCAGGGGTTTTGAAGAAGCTGTTGGTCAAGGCTTCCGCGCTTTCTCCCTGTTCTGTGTATCGCTTGAAGCGTCTAAAAAGAATTTCTTGCATACTTCCAACATCGTTCGGCCCTTCGATTGTTTTAATTTTAAAACGTCTATAATCATTCTTCTTGGGGACACCTTCCTCGTAGACCACCATGGATCCGACAGCGTAAACACCCATGATATTGCTGATGTCATAGGCTTCAATGCGCTTCGGAACCCTCTCAAGTTTTAAAATATGTTGGAGCTCTCGTAATACGTCCAACCTCTTTTGATGGTCTGCCAATTCATCTTCACCATTTTTTTCGATGTAGTCCCAGGCATTTTTATTGGCAATTTCGAGCAAGCTTTTTTTGTCTCCCTTTTGAGCATAAAACAGGTGAATTTTGTGTTTTTTAAGTTGGGACAGCCATTGTCCAAGCAATACGGCATCCTCAAGTTCCAGCCCGATGATCACTTCTTTTGGCAGCATTTCAGCTTCGACATAATACTGCACAATGAACTCGGACAACAGCTCACCAATTTCCCGGTCGAAGGTTTCAAACATAAAGTGCTCTCTGCCGATAAGTTTGCCATGTCTGATGTTGAATACCATTAGGCAAATCATTGAGCCTTTTAAGGCAAATCCAATATAGTCCTGATCCACATCCTTTTCAGAGACGACCGTCTGTTTGAGGGTGAGGGCCTTGAAAGACTGCAGTTGGTTACGCACTTCAGCTGCCTGTTCGAAGAGCATTTCTGAGGCCAAAGCGTTCATCTTCGCCTCAAGGCGCTTGATCAAGCCCTCATCTCGACCACTTAAAAAATCGATAATCTGCTGCACAGCTTCCTGATACTGGAGGAAGTAGTCATCTCCCATACAGGGCCCTAGGCACTTCTTAATATGATAATTGAGGCAGGGTCTTTTGTTCTGTTTAGACAGATCGAGAGCGCATTTTCGAATTGGGAAAATACTATGGATCACCTCTAGGGTTTGATTCACATCTAAATTGCTGGTGTAGGGTCCAAAATATTTGGATTTGTCCTTAATGATGCGCCTAACCTTCAATACGCGTGGATACTTTTCTTGAAGGGTAATTTTGATGAAAGGATATTCTTTGTCATCTTTTAGGCGAATGTTGAAACGTGGCATATGCTGTTTGATCAGCGTCGCTTCAAGAATCAGGGCTTCTAGCTCCGTATGGGTAATAATGTACTCAAAAGAATCTATATTGACCACGAGTGTTTGTGTTTTTGGCTCATGGTTGTCAAAACCTCTAAAATAAGAAAGGACTCTTTTTTTTAAATTCTTGGCTTTACCAATATAGATAATTTGGTTTGAAGCATCCCTCATCATATAGACTCCGGGTTCTTCCGAAACTTTTTTAAGATGCTCTTTAAAATCCTTCATAAAAGACCTCGCCTTGTTGTTATGCTTCTCTGTGATGTGTATTCGAAAATGTCCTAAAATACCACAGCATGCGTATGGCACAGTGAATCGAAAGGGTTGTTCGGCGCTTCGCGTGGGACAGTAGTGGGACGGTAGTTGTGGGGCCGTTCAGCGCTTCGCGTGGGACGGTTGTGGGACGGTTGTATGGGAGTGATTGTTTTGGGGTCGAGACCAGTTTAGGTCACTTGATGCTCATGATTTGAGTGTTGCATTTAATGTATGATGCTGATCGCTTAAAACCGAAAGTCGATACCGAAATTTTGATTTGAGTGTCAAAAGTAAGTTTCTCGATTATTCATACTGCATATAGTTCCAGTTGGACATTCCGGAACTATATGCAGTATAAACAAGATCAACTACGGACTTTTGACACCCTAATCAATCTGCTATTCAGAAGACAGAATCCCTTGCGTTACAATAGGACATGATCGCTTATAGTTCAGAAGACCTCGCCTTGTTGTTATGCTTCTCTTTACAATGGTTAATCCACTCGCTATACTATTCATGAGGTGATTACATGAAAAATTCAACACGCAGTATCAATTTTACAATAGCCTTTTTTGGGGCACTGGCTGGCTTTTATTTTATTATAGCACGCTTTCCTATCGAAAATTATTTTGAAAATCCGGAAATAGCACTTGTTGCTGTGACCATGTTTTCCATTGGCGTTATCTTTCCCGTTATACAAGCCGTCATGAGACATGTCGAAATCAAGCCCCACTATATTGCCGAACGCCTGTATTTCAAAGCAGAATCTGGAGAAAAATACATTCAGCAGCGCGCACTTTATTACGTCATCGTCCTCCTTAGCCACTTTTTTCTCTACTTGAAACCGGGGCTTCCCATCCCCACCGAAGCTTATATTTGGGCAGTTATATGGATAGTGGTCCTCGAAATTTCTCTTTTTATCACTCACCGAACCACGCGTGTCTATCTTATGAGTGATGGGATCATCATCAAAGGATTTGACCTCAGAATGGACATTCCTCTTTCAGATCCCCTCATTAGTCATTCCGGCGTTTACAGCTATGATAACTTCGATACTTTTGAAGTCAAGGGCAGACGTATTACGCTCCAGATGCCAGGCAAAATAGGCCGCATCCAAATGATCCTTCCCACGGAAAAAGTAGTGCCGCTTTCAGGTTTTCTCTCAGCTAAAGGGCTTGAGTTCTTGAAGAAGAACCCATAGAATTTTCGGTTTTTATAACCAAAAAAAATTTTAAAGGGACTGTCGCCATAAAGCGACAGTCCCTTTAAAATTCCCTAGCTTATAATCAATCAAAGACCACAGTATCGGATATAACCCGTACGAGATTTAAAGACAAATCAGAAATGCGTTCGAGATTACTGATGATATCCAAGAATACAATACCCGATTCAGTACTGCACTCATTATGATTCAAACGATTGATATGTCCTTTTCGAGCAGCCTTTTCCAAATGGTCAACCTGGTCTTCAAGCTTCATCACTTCATAGACTTTCTCTTTATTGGGATTTTCAATGACTTGTAGAGCAAGATCGAGCGCTTTCATGGATCTAATATACATTTCTCTGAGTTCATCCTTTGAGTCCTCAGTAAAAGTCAAGCGCTTATCAATGGCCTCAATAGCGAGTTCTGCAATGTTGTCAGCATGATCCCCTATGCGCTCAATATCGTTTATATTGTTGAATAATCCGTCGATGTACCGACGATCGGAGTCCATAATTTCACAGTTAGAGAGTTTGACCAAGTAGTCTGTAATGGCCTTTTCAAGATAATTTACATCTTTTTCAATGGCAAAGGTTTTGACGACCATGTCCGCATTCATATCGAAAAATCCATCCATGGAGCACTTGAAACTTTCTTGTGAAACACGTCCCATATTGATGGTTTCTCGAATGGCAGATTGAAGGGCAATCGTCGGCGTTTCAAGAATACGGTCATCGATAAACTTGGTGATTTTAGGTGGACCTTCTTCGCCTTTGTCAGGAATGACCCACATAGCGATTTTAATCAATATGAATGCAAAGGGAAACTGAAGGACCACGTTGATTAAGTTGAATACAGAATGGGAGTTTGCAATCTGTCGTCCTATGTCCGTTGGATCCCATATTCTCACGAGATGCATTATAGGTCCAGTCAGGAATATCACGAATAATAGTGTTCCCACCACGTTAAAGGACAAATGGATAATCGCTGCACGTTTGGCATTTTTACTTGCGCCTATACTTGAAAGCAGCGCCGTTGTACAGGTTCCAATATTGTCACCATAAAGAATAGGCAGAGCCGCTTCAAGAGGCAGTGCACCCTGAGATGCAAGTGCTATCAACATACCAATGGAAGCACTTGAGCTCTGCACGACAAAAGTCAGCAGAAAGCCAACGAATACGCCTAAGACTGGATGTCCACTAAGCGTGAGCATCATATCATTAAAGGCTTGTATTTCTCTCATAGGTTTTAGAGAATCCTTTAGGAACTCCATGCCCAAGAATAAAATTCCAAGTCCTATGAGTATTTCAGCAAGGTTTTTGCTACCGTCTTTTTTGGCTGTCAACCACAAGAACATGCCTACAGCAATTGATATAGGGGCGATTTCTGAAATAGACAGGGAGACAATTTGGCCTGTGACGGTGGTCCCAATGTTGGCGCCCATG
>JBBRGL010000195.1:0-5681 GCA_038240675.1 Peptostreptococcales bacterium | reverse complement strand
CTGCACTGTATCCTCCACTGTCCGAGACAAAGGTCCAGCTGTATCTTGGGTATAAGAATAGGGGACCACACCGAAGCGGCTGACTAACCCAAGGGTTGGCCTAATGCCGACTAAGTTATTAGCCGAGGCTGGCGACCGCACTGAGTTGATGGTATCTGTGCCTATGCCCACAAGTCCAAAATTTGATGCTACACCTGCACCCGTTCCGCCACTTGAACCACCCGGCGTACGAGTCAAGTCATAGGGGTTGAGGGTCTGACCAAGGATTGAACTAATGGTTTCGCCCCAAATGGCAAATTCGTGTAAATTGACTTTTGCCAATACAATAGCTCCTGCCTCTTTTAGCCGCTGGACAATAAAAGCGTCTGCGCCAGGAATAAACCCTTGCAGGCTCATACTTCCAGCTGTTGTTTCCAAGCCCTCTGTATCCACGTTATCCTTGAGGAGTATGGGTACCCCATGCAGCGGCCCTACAAAACCATCCTTTTGATACTGCTCATCTAGATTTCTTGCTTCCTGAACCGCCTGAGGATTCACGCGAATAATAGCGTTAATACATGGCCCCTTTTGATCAAAACGCCCTATGCGCTCTAGGTAAAAGTTCACCAACGATTCAGCACTTATTTCTCCCTTTTCTATACCTTTGTGAAATTGAGAGATGGTCAATTCTAAATACGCATTCTCTTTCAACGCTCATCCTCCTTCATTGCCTCGTTATGTATGCTGAATAGTCGAGTCCCAAAAGTGTCTCCTTTCACAACTCATATAGCTAGTTATTAGACACATGCCTTGTTTTCCCTTCGTCAGAACATTACAAATTTTCAAGCACCTATTTGTCACCCACTCACAAGTCTTTCAATAGGATATTCAAACACCCAATAGGGCCAGAAGTTTCACTGGTTCTATTGGGTGCATGATTTAAGAGAAACTTACCGTCGACCCTCTGGCGCTATCAATCTTTTGCACTCTAACCATTTAAAAGACGTAAAAAATCACCGTTGCAATTGCTGTTGGCAATAGTGCATATTTCAGAAGGCTTCCAGCGGAAATATTGTTATTGAAATATTTTTTGAGGACGGATTGACCGATTGGATTCGGTGAATTGGCGATTACCGTCAAGCCGCCACCGATTACCGCACCAGAAACGACAGCGTATTTAAGATTGGGTGGAAAATCCGTCACCAGAGTACTCAAATAAGTGATCGCTGCATTATCATTAAAAGAGGTCAAGAATATCGCCATAAGATTCAGGCCCAGTTCAGGCAAATTCCCAAGTATAGGTGCAATCCACCACGCCTGCAAAGTACCATGAATAATGAGACCTGCTATAAAAAAGGCAACCATCAAAGCGGGCTTTAAATCGATTTTATTTTGATAGAATCCCGTCACTTGATAAAAACCTAAGAAAAACAAGAATCCCCCCATAAACAGCACTGGCTCATGGGCATTGACAATGGACCAAAGCATAAAGAAAATATGAACGATGATAATCCATACAGGAACAGTATCTTCTCGACTATCCCAATTGGGATCAGCCACATCTGGCCTTTGTCCCTCTGCGAGAAGACCAGGCACGGTACGGCGCATTTCATCTAATTTAATCCCTTCAAACTTTTCATCGATAGCGTTACTGATATCATAGAGTTCTATTTCTTCAGGCGTCAGTTTTCTTTTAGCAATTTCCTTGATACTTTCTTTCAGAATTTCCGCATACCCATTAAACTCCCTAGAAAACCCCACACGAAGATCTACATTGTGTTCGAGATCATTGAATAACCCTTCAAGTTCCTTTTGACTAATAAATCGATGTTGCACATACTTTTTATACCGATAGTTCTCATAAGGCACCCTAAGTTCTTCAAAATCCTTGCGAAACATAAAGAAATAGACCGTCGTTCCAACGCCAATACTCAGCAGTGTATTCAATCCAAAGGTTTTGAGCATAAACACAATATCCCAATTCCAAACATCTGCCACCATTAAAATAGGAGGTGACGCAAAGTTAGTCAACGCTCCACCTATAGAAATATTGATAAAAAGAAGCGCCAACGTTGCATATTTTAACCGTTCGCTCGGGTTAAGCTCATAGAACTTCTCGGCGATTAAAAGAGATGCAATCGTCATAGCTGCTGGCCCCGTAATAAGAGAACTGAGAATGGACGCAAGCACTAAAATGGCAAACCACCACGCCTCAAGGGACCCTTTAAACAATTTGACCACATGCCACAAAATCAACTCAAAAAGCTTCAAAATAGGGCGACTTGATGCAATCACCATGATGACCAGAATAAACAAAGGGTCTTTATATTCCAAATCCCCAACGTAGTGAACAAAGATCTCCCAGCCGTAAAAAATCTCTATAGCAAAACCCAAGACCACAGCCCATAGTCCAAAGACGACCTCCACCTCACCCAAAAGATGAAAAATGCCCGCCATAATCGATTGATAATTTTTATCCACCTTGCCTTCAATTTTGAGTATTCTGGATTTCTCCTCATATTGATCCGCCAACTTAAAAAAAAACTGGTCATCATAGTATGCGCTATGGCCAAGAAAAAAATCAGAGTTGCCAGTACATTAAAAGGTTCCTTTTCAGCTCTGTTCACAATAATATCAACAATAGAAGTTATATTCCCATCACCATAACTGTCAATAGGCCTTGGAAAAGCGCCCGCCTCGTAAGTCGGCACCTGTATCGTCGATATCAAAAAACAAGAGCCAACACAACGACAGTCGTTAGAATCAACCAAATCCAATTCTTCTTCATCTGCGTAAAACCTACTTTCACCTTTAAAAGCATTCAATTTACAACCGGTTGCTATCGACTTTAAAAATTTCCTGACACGCTTTGCACGTCACTTTCAAAGTCCCTTTATTCCGCGGAAGGCGTAACTTTTGCCTGCATTTCGGACACTCAATAATCAACTTGCCAAACAAAATCTCAAGACGCGCTTTATCAAATCCACGAATAATCTCAAGCCCCACCACAATCACAGGCACCCCTTCAGCACCCATGTCCTGCAGCGCCTTTTGAGCCTCCCTGTCAACACTCACGTCACGTTCGACATAAGTCACGCCATTCTCCTTCAAAAACACCTTAGCCTGCACACAGTAGCCACAGGTTGGACTTGTATAAACAACCACCTGATCCATCGTTCTACCTCCTTTACATGTCCATTTCTTACCCTTTTCAAAAATGCTAAATCACAAATATGATTAGGGTGTCAAAAGTAAGTTTCTCGAATATTCATACCGCATAGAGTTCCAGTTGAACCATCCGGAACTCTATACGGTATGAATAGGATCAACTAAGGACTTTTGACACCCTAATCATTTATTCTACAGTCATCTTTATATCTTCTCTATTCTTTACTTTTTTATATCTAACCCATCCTTTTTTAGATATAAATTTAATAAATTCTACGATGCGTCTCAAGTCTTCCTTAAATGCATCATCTGTTTTTGTACTCTGTATTCTTGCAATTTCAAAAATAGACCTCTCACCATCGATCAATAGCCATGCTGATGAACACATATCATCGAACAGCATATCTTTCCTTGGCTTTTTTTTTGTCATAAAGCCTAAAAATCTTGTTAAAGCGTGTTTCACTTCAAATTCCAACAATACCTTTTCATCTTGCATTTTCCAATAGTGATGGGTTATTTCAGGGACATACAATGCAAAATTGTACTTATCTTTTTGTTCTTGATCTTCTGTGACTAATTTTGTTTTACGCATTAGTTGACTTGCTATTCTTGATTTTTATTGAGTAATAATAGAGCCATATAGCCAATCCTATAAATAATACAATGCTTAAAAGATTTCTAAATCCTTCATTGGGTATGATCCCTGCTAGGAATTTAGTTTTTACATTAAGTGCCGCAAATATACCTATTGCAATACCTGTAAGCGCATCTCCTGCGACTAGACCAGATGCAATCAAAGTCCCTCTTTCAACTGCAGTATTTCTGTTTTCTTCATTGTCTTTAAATTTATGATCGACAAATTTTCTGACAAGTCCACCAAAGAATATGGCACTGTTTAATGAAATTGGTAAATATAAGCCTAATGCTACTGGCAAAATCGAAAGACCTGCAAGTGCACAAAAGGCTGCAATCATAGCGCCAATGATGACAAGTGTCCACGGTAATTTACCAATCATAATGCCCTCAACAATGAGTTTCATAAGAGTTGCTTGTGGTGCTGTAACTTCAGCTGTTCCTATTCCATATGCGCTGTGTAAAAGAAGTACCGTTGCTCCAGCCATAACAGATGCAACTGCTAAAGCTACAAACATGCCGTGCTGAACCTTTTTAGGCGTTCCGCCTAATACATACGTTGCTTTTAAAGATTGCGCAACGCCACCTGCAACGGCAATGGCAACACACACAATACCCGATGCCAGTAAAGCCATTCTCATTCCGTCGGTTCCCGTTGCTCCCATGGCTTTATAAACGGATGTGATGACAAGCAAGGTCGCTATAGTCATACCCGATACAGGGTTATTACTTGCGCCAATGACACCAACCATCCGCGCAGACACAACTGAGAAGAAGAATGAAAATACAACTGCAAGAAGTGCGCCTATTGGACCTGCACCCAATGAAGGGATTACCCAAGTGAGTAAAAACCCAAATATTGCAGCTGCAAGTACCCAGACTATTGGCGCATCCTGATTCATGCGATCCGCCGTTTTTGCGCCTTTCCCAAAACCGCTCATGGCTTCTTTAAATGAAGAAAAAATAGTAGGAAGAGACTTCGCTAAGGATATAAATCCGCCTGTAGCAACAGCTCCAGCACCGATATACCTGATATAATTTGACCACACTTCATAAGCTGTCATTTCCGATATTAAAAGTTCAGATGGGAAAATGGCCACATTAGAAAATGATCCAAAAAACTTGATGAGCGGAATCAAACCAAGCCATGCTATGACCGAACCTCCAAACATCAATACAGAAGTCTTAGTGCCTACTATAAAACCGACACCCATCAATGATGCAAGCGTATCCATTCCTATTACGGCCCCTTGATATGATGCAATGGTATAGCTCGAAGACTCGTTCCACAGACCTAGTCCTCCTGATAATGTTTTGTATCCTAGGCCTACTCCAAGACCTGTTAACACAGATTTAAAACCTTCTCCGCCTTGACTGGAATTGACTAAAACCTCAGCTTGAGCCATTGCCTCTGGATAGATCAAATTACCATGTTCTTCAACTATCATATATTTACGCACGGGTGTTACAAAATAAACGCCCATAAACCCACCTATTATAGTTACAATGGCTACAGTGGTGAGAGATAAGCCAAAGCCTATCAAAATAATCGCTGGCAAAACAAATATGATCCCGCCCGCTATGGATTCCCCAACGGCTGCAAGCGAAGCCACAAAGTTTGCTTCAAGTATATTGTTTCTTTTAAATACTGATCTTAATAAACCTGTCGCCAAAATTGCGCCTGGGATCCCTGCTGAAATAGTCAGACCTACTTTAAGGCCTAAATACGTATTTGCTGCTGCAAAGATTGCAGCAAATAATATGCCCAATATAATAGAATATCCTGTTACCTCTGGTACCACTTCTGTTGTCGCTATATATGGTATATAATCTTTACCCTGAACTCCACCATAAGCAGTTCTTGATAATCTCTTAGAACTTTCAGACATATTTATAACCTC
>JBBRGL010000194.1:0-5723 GCA_038240675.1 Peptostreptococcales bacterium | reverse complement strand
ATGGAGGCGTTGAGGGCCAATAGATTTGTCTGGACTGAAATGGCGCTGATGCTGTTGAGGATGGCTTCAATAGACTGGGTTTTGGCATCGAGTTCATTGATGACCATTTCAATATTCGTGTTGGCGACGTTGGCCTGGGTTGATGTTTCGCGAAGCTCAGTGACAGATTTAAGGCCCATTTCATTGGAGGACATAACCCGTTTAGCAGAATCAATCATACTGTGTGTTTTTTCGCTGAGAGACTGGAATCTGATGGATAACTGCTGTGCGATGACTGCGCCGTTCTCTGCATCCCGCGCTTGATCTGAAGCGCCTTTTGCAATATCTTCGACCGTTCTTGCCACTTCATCTGCAGAAGCCGAAGTCTCCTCAGAAGTTGCCGCAAGATTTTGTGCCGATTCTGACAAGTCTGTACTGATGGACTTGATTTTGCGGATCATAGTCCCAAGAGAGCCAATGGTTTCAGAAAGATAATCTGCAATTTGTTCGATTTCATCATTGGATTTGACAACGATCGACTCTGAGAAATCGCCTTTTTTGATGCGGTCAAGGCCTGTAATAACCACTTTGACATTTCTCGATATTTGGCGCGACAATCCATTGGCTATTGCAAGCGCCACAGCAAATGCAACAATACCAATCATAACAATGGTGATTAAGAGTTTATTGGTACTTTCAGATACCTCGCGGGTATCCGTCGTGCCCAAAAGCGCCCATTTTTGTTTGTCCATGTAGGACACTGATGCGTATTTTTTGGCGCCATTATACGTATAAGAAATGGCTTTGTCTGAATGGGATTTTACCAGTTCAAGGAGTTGAGGTACTGAGAGTTCTTTAGCCAATAATTCTGGATTGGGGTGGGTCATGACAATGCCCGTTTGAGTTGCAAGCATAGGGTAGCCGTACTTGCCAATTTTTACTTTGTTGAGACGCTCTGACAAGGTCCCTAGACCGATATCAATGGTGACGACGCCAATGACCATATTGTTTCTGATGACCGGTTTAGCAACAGAGACAATCCACAACTTACTGGCGGCATCTTGATAAGGTTCCGTCCAAATAAGCTCTTTTTTCTCAACGGCATCTGTATACCAAGGGCGAATAGTGGGGTCATAATCTGCAGGCAACTCTTGGACAGGCATAAGTAACATGTCTTTTTTTGCAGTTCCAAGATAGACACCCATAATATCTGCATTAGATTTAAGAACCTTTTCAAATTCACTCATAGCATCCGCTCGATTTTTAGCGCTGATATCGCTGTTTTGAATGGTCTGATTCTGCGCCAATAAATTGACTTTCTCTTCGAAGTTCGTCAAATAACTCATGATGCCGTCTTGAACGGATGCCGTAATTTGATTTGTTCCATTGACCATCTGCGCTTCCATAGCATTGAAAGCAGTGAAATAAATAATCGTTCCAATGGACAGAATGACAAAAAAGATAACTAGGGTAAAAAACAGCATGACCTTCGCCCCTAAGGTTCCTCTCTTGATGCTCTTTTGAATCTTAGGTGACACGTTTTTGATTTTAGCAGTGCTTACTTTAGCCATTTAATACTCCTTTCAACCGAATATACTTCATTATACGATGGATGCACTTTATTTGTTATGTTTTTGTGGACTTTGTCGATTTTTTTTAACATCCTCTATGATTAGGCTGTCAATCGAATAAGGAACTGATGGACGCATTGCTAAAAATACGCCTGATGGCTTCCGCGAATAAAGGCGCTACAGTAAGCACTTTGATTTTTGAATCCAATTTTTCTTCTGGCAGATAAATTGTATCGAGTAAAACCAGTTTCCTAATGGTTGATTCTTTGATCTGTTCAATCGCCGATCCAGAAAGCACTGCATGGGTACAGCAGGCATAAACGGCTTTGGCACCTCTCGCCTCGAGTGCATCTGCGCCGCCTGTAATTGTTCCCGCCGTGTCAATCATGTCATCAATGAGCACCACAGTCTTGTCTTTAATATCACCGACGACGTTCATCACTTCACTGACATTGGCCATGGGCCTTCTTTTATCGATGATGGCAAGTGGGGCATCCATTTTTTGCGCAAAATCTCTAGACCGGGTTACACTGCCTAAATCCGGGGATACCACCACCAAATCTTGGAGTTCAAGGGTCTTAAAATAGTCTGCTAGAATAGGGCCCCCGACTAAATGGTCCACGGGTATGTTGAAGTAGCCCTGTATCTGCGCTGCGTGTAAATCCATAGTCAGAACCCGGTTTGCCCCAGCAGCTGTGATCAGATCGGCCACAAGCTTGGCTGAGATAGGATCCCTGGCTTTTGCTTTCCGGTCTTGCCGCGCATAGCCATAATAGGGAATCACCGCGGTGATTCGGCCGGCCGAAGCGCGCTTAAGGGCATCTATCATAATCAGCAGCTCCATAAGATACCTGTTGATCATAGGGGGACTGACGGATTGGATGACAAAAACATCCACGCCTCGGACAGTCTCATTGATATTCACCGAGATTTCACCATCTGCAAATGCTTTCACTTCTGCATTTCCCAGTGGAATCCCCAGTTCACTGCAAATTTTGAGCGCCAAAGGCTTATTGGCATTTCCCGAAAATATTTTAATGGTATTGCCCTTTGAGTGCATGATGCACCTCCCTAAATCCAGTGCTTTATTTAGTAGGTTTCGCCCAGTCTAATTTGTTGACTTGTCGCTGCCGTGCAATGGCCAAGCTGTTTTCAGGAACGTCGTCTGTCACTGTGGACCCCGCTGCGACGTATGCCCCTTTTCCAACGGTTACTGGGGCAATCAAATTGGCATTGCAGCCCACAAATGCATAATCTTCGATGACCGTCTTAAATTTATTGACCCCATCATAATTGACAAAGACCACACCACAGCCCACATTGACATGCTCTCCAACAGAGCCATCGCCAATATAAGACAAATGAGAGACCTTTGAATAATCGGAAACGCGCGCGTTTTTGACCTCGACAAAATCGCCGATTTTCACGTGCTTCCCAATGTCGCTTTTGGGTCTGAGATATGCGTAAGGTCCAATTGCTGAATGGTCATCTACACGGCTGTCCACAAGTGTGGAGTCCAAAACTTTGACGCCGTCTGCAATGTGAGTATCAGTGATTCGTGCGCCAGGACCAATAATACAGTTTTCACCGATGACTGATTTTCCTTTAATTTGCGTAAAGGGTTCGACGATAGTGTCTCTTCCTATTTGAACTGCACTGTCAATAAAAGTCGTCTGCATATCGACAATTGTGACACCCTCTTTCATGAGGGTGATGAGTTTCTTTTGATTCATAATTTGTGCCGCTTCGTGGAGCTGGATGCGGTCATTGATTCCCAGCACCTCGTTTGGATCTTCAACAAGCACCGCCTGACCAGTCTTTCCTTGACCATGGGCTATGCCTATAATATCCGTCAGGTAATACTCCCCTTGATTATTGTCATTTCTCAGTTGATCCAGCGCCTGCATGAGAAAGCGCCCTTCAACGATCATCATGCCTGTGTTGATTTCACGCACTGTCTCTTCTTCTGGAGAACAGTCTTTTTGTTCAACTATTTTGACGATGTCTCCCGAGGTACTTTTGATGATCCGGCCATATCCAAATGGATTTTCAAACTGTGCCGTGAGGACGGACAGTATTCTTCCAGATTTTTTATGCGCTTCTATAAATCCCCGAAGCGTCTTCTCAGTGACCATAGGCGTATCCCCATAGAGGATCATCTGATGCTGCTCAGGGTCGATGTACCGAGCGGCACATTTCACCGCATGGCCTGTGCCCAACTGCTCATCTTGATCGACGAATTTAAGCCCCGTGCCCTCAAAAGCCTTTCTAACAGCTTCTTTTTTATTGCCCACAACAATGACCGCACTGTCCGAAAGATCTTCCGGAACTGCTGCTATGACGTGTTCAAGCATACTTTTTCCCGCTATAACGTGCATGACCTTTGGCAGTTCCGATTTCATACGCGTTCCTGCGCCCGCCGCTAATATAATCGCTTGTATATTCAATTTGCACCTCTTTCACCTATGACTGTTGTTCCCTAAAATTATACCATTCCCATGATAAAACGCATAACTTTACAAAAAAAACTCAGTGATTTCACTGAGCTTTTTGTTTTTAAACCAAGGTTTCTTCTTGATCAAATGCTGGGAGCGCATTTTTCTGTTTTTCATACTCTCCAAAGATAATGTTTTGAAGCGCCATTCTTGCATCTACATTGATGGGATGGGCAATATCTCGATAATCCGCTTCTCCCACTTTTCGACTTGGCATTGCGACAAACAAGCCATTTTGACCTTCAATGATCTTAATATCGTGAATCACAAATGCATTGTCGAAAGTCACAGAAACAACCGCCTTCATTTTTCCGTCATTTCTAATTTTTCTGATCTTGACGTCTGTTATATTCATCAATAACCCACCCTTTCATTTTGTAAAGTCAATCCTCAATCCCAAACGAATCAACTACTTACTTTTGACACTCTACCCATCTATAGTATAAACCATAATTTCAACAATGAGAATATCCTTTTATTCCTAAGGAAAATTTATTCTTTTTTTGTAGGGTTTATCCGAATGACACCTTCTTTGGATCGATCGACAGTCAAGAGAGAGACATAGTCTTTAATCAGTTTTTGCTGTGGCTCAGATGTTTCGACCAAAACACCTATTCCAACAACGCGGGCATCCAATTCGTGGACCAGATCGACCATGCCTTTTGCAGTGCCACCGCCCTTCATGAAATCATCTATAATCAAAATATTGCTTTTCGCTTTGATGGACCGCTTTGAAGCGTACATAGTCCCCAATTTATTGGATGATCCAGAGACATAGTTGATGCTGATGGTGGGTCCGTCCGTAATCCGGTTTTCTTTTCTGACAATGACTAAAGGGACATTTAAAAACCGCGCAGTCATGAAAGCCATTGGAATCCCTTTTGTTTCAATGGTCATGACATAATCAACGGACTTGTCCAAAAAGAGTTCGGCAAAAATTTCGCCAATAGGCATAATGATTTCAGGATTGTACAGCAAATCCGCCATATACAGAAATCCACCCGGAATGCTGCGACTGCTGTCATTCAAAAGACTTGAAAACCGCTCAATGGCCATTTTTTTAATACTTTGAGGCACCTCTGGAATGTATTTTACCCCTCCAGAAGCCCCTGGCAGTGTAATAACCTTCCCCAGGCCATTCTCCTGCATAATGCGTTTGACGATGGTAATGTCTTCGCTAATGCTGGACTTGGCTGCGTGAAAGTGATCTGTAAAATATCTAAATGAGAAAAGCTTATTAGGTGCTTCTGCCAAAACCTTGACGATTAATCCAATGCGTTCGTTCCTTTTGGATTTACTCATATAACTTTCACCATTCCTATCGTTCTAATAAGAACTATTCTATCTAGATTAGTGCAGTAATGCAAGAAAATCCGAACGTTCAGATTTTTCAAGTGTTGTGATAGGATGGTTCAGACGGACTCTGTGCTTCGAGAGCGTTTTGTGTGATGTTTATTCGAAAATGTCCCAAAATACCACAGCATTCGTATGGCAAAGTGAATCGAAAGGGCCGTTCAGCGCTTCGCGTGGGACAGTAGTGGGACGGTTGTATGGGAGTGATTGTTTTGGGGTCGAGACCCGTTTAGGTCACTTTATGCTCATGATTTGAGTGTTGCATTTAATGTATGATGCTGATGGCTTAAAACCGAAAGTCGATACTGAAATCTTGATTTGAGTG
>JBBRGL010000193.1:0-5788 GCA_038240675.1 Peptostreptococcales bacterium | reverse complement strand
GTTCTTGATAATCTCTTTGAACCTTCGGACATTATTATCACTCCCTCTTAGTTTGACCGCAAAACCTTATTTTAAACTTTCAAGCAAAGCCACCAAAAACTTCCACACCCTTTGTGCTGAAGAAATACTCATATGCTCTTTTTCAGTATGAACATCGTATAGGTTCGGTCCAAAACTAATCATATCAACATCCGGAAGAATCTCTTTTAATATGCCGCATTCAAGTCCTGCATGAATTGCGCTTACCTTTGCCTCTTTATTGAACAAGTCTTTATAAACTACAAGTGCTTTATCTCTAATTTTCGACTCTTCTTCAAATTGCCAAGCCGGATAATTACCCTCTTCTTCTGTCTGAGCGCCCGTTCTTTTCGCTATTATTTCAAGTTTATTTAAGACTTCTCTCAGCGAACTGCTAGAAGCTGATCGCACAGATGTTACAATTTCTATAATGCCATCCTTTTCTTCTACGATTGCATTATTTAAACTCGTCTGTACAAGCCCCTCTATATCTCTTGACATATAGAGGACCCCATCTGGACACATCATAAGATAATCCATAATATTTTCAGATAATTCTTTTGAATAGACGCCTTCTGTTTTTATATCGGCCACTTCAATACTTAAATCCGGATCTTCTACGCGATATTCTTCCTTAAGCTCTTCGGTAAAATCCGCAATAATCTGTTTTGATTCATCCGCATTATGGGTTATAAAACTAGCGACAGCATCATTTGGAATGGCATTGTGCTTACTGCCCCCTGCAAATTGAGCAATGGTGATATCCGAATTTCTTCTCACTTTGTCCAAAATTCTTCCCATCAATTTTATGGCGTTTGCTCTTTGTTTGATAATCTCCATGCCAGAATGTCCGCCCTTGAGGCCTGATATTCTTATTTCTAAAGCTTCTTGATTGACATCTTCTTTTTGGAGTTTAAATCGTGTGATTTTAGTCGCTCCACCAGCACAACTGACTAAAAATATACCTTCTTCTTCAGAATCTATATTCATTAACGTTTTGCCTTGTAGATGATCATTTTTGAGTGCATGAACACCATCCATGCCTGTTTCTTCGCTTGTGGTGATTAGGACTTCAAGTGGTGGATGTTTTAAATCATCAGAGTCTAATAGTGCAAGTGCAAAAGCAACTGCAATTCCATCATCAGCGCCAAGTGTCGTGTCATTCGCTCTTACAAAGTCATCCTCTACAATGAATTCGATGGGATCTTTTGTAAAATCATGCTGGCTTTTTTTTCCTTTGACACACACCATATCCATATGACCTTGAAGAATAACAGCCTCTAAATTTTCATAACCTGCTGTTCCCGGTTTTTTAATAATGACATTTAACGCTTCATCTTGATAAACTTCTAAATCCCTCTCCTTTGCAAAATTCACAAAAAAGTCGCTTACCCCTTTTTCATTGTACGAACATCTCGGTATTTGATTTAATTTATAGAACCATTCAAATGCCTTTTGTGGTTGTAATTCTGAAAAATTATCCATACTTCACACTCCCACTACACTGTAGTCATGATCAATAACTACACCGTTATTCTTTGTAGTCTCATCTTAAACAATAATCCAATATCATTGATTAGGGTGTCAAAAGTAAGTTTCTCGAATATTCATACTACATATAGTTCCAGTTGAACAATCCGGAACTATATGTAGTATGAATATGATCAACTAAGGGCTTTTGACACCCTAACCATCATTGTTTGATTTAAACTATCATTTACCTCTTACCCTTATTTCCAGAGATATATCATAGATTGGAAAATAAATAATACTTTTAGAAAATATTCCGATTATTACCTAGATTATTTAATGAAATCATTGCTGATCTTCAAGTTCTTCATCAGGCGCTTTTGTTCTATCCATTTTGATATTGAAATAGGCAAACACGATCACTATGATGGGTGTCAGCCAACACAAAATTGCATAAGGTGCATACTCTAGTACGGGGACTCCCAGAGTTGTAAATACAAACACAGCATTACTGTTCCATGGAATAAGAGGTGCTGTAAGCGTTCCGCCAGCCTCCAGTGCACTCGTCAGGTTTTTAAGCTTTAATTTTTGATTCCTATATGACTCTTCAAACATTTGACCCGGAATTATAACGGCAAGGTATTGATTAGCCGTAATAGCATTTACAAAAATTGAAGTGCCTATGACTGTGGTCGTCAAACTTCCTACTGATTTAAGCAAGCCTGACATTTTCAAAACTATGCTATGCAGCATGCCAGTATGATTCATAATACCACCTAATGACAGAGACACTAACGCTAAAATAACAACACTGTACATACTCTCAAGTCCTCCTCGAGAAAACAACAGATCCAGTTCTGCGTTAAGGGTTTCCATTTTTACACCGGTATGAATAATGTCAGATAATTCACTTAAATGACCCCCTTGAAATAAAATAAAAGTTGAGCCTCCTAGAATAACCCCCACTATTAAGCTTGGAATTGCAGGAATCTTCTTTGCAATCATAAAAATGACTGCTAATGGCGGTATAAATAGCCATGGCGTCAAGTTAAAATGCTGTTGAATATATTCTGTATACATTGATACATCTGAAGCATCACCGTTTCTTGAAACCGTAAATCCAATGACCGTAAATACCACTAGGGTTATAGCCCAACTTGGCAAAGTGGTATAGAGCATGTTTTTGATATGATCATACAGATTAACACCCAGTACAGACGGCGTCAAATTAGTTGAATCGGACATGGGTGACATTTTATCGCCAAAAAAAGAACCTGATACCACAGCACCCGCGGTCATAGCCGATGGTATTCCCAATGCTTCACCTATACCAATTGCTGCTACACCAATGGTCCCTATAGTGGACCAAGAACTACCTGTAATGAGAGCCATTGCACTGCAAAACAATAAAATCAGCGGTAAGAACCATCGAGCCACTAGAAATTTAAGACCAAAATACATAATCGCCGGAACAATGCCGCTCGCTATCCAAACTCCGATTAGCATGCCTATTATAAGCAGAATAATGAGCGACGGAATGGTACGCGCAATTGCGTTTTTAAATCCTTCTTTGATTGTGAACCATGAAGCGCCATGAAAATAGGCACATAATCCGGCGGTAACTGCACCTATAAAGAGTGAAAAATGAGGTTGTGCATCTAAAACAAATACTGAATACCCAAGCACTATGGCGGTGACCATTAATGGAATTAGAGATAACCACAATGGGGGTGTAGACAAACCTTCTTTTTTAGTGGTCATTTGATCTTCCATAATCACGTTTTCTCCTTCTTCTAACCTGTGGTTCTCGCCGCTTCATTAAAAGCAACTCTTTCATGACGGCATTATCTTTAAAAATAGTTTAACAATCCCTGGATCAAACTGGGTTCCGGAATTCTTGGAAATTTCGGCGATAGCAATATCTTTTGCCAGCGCTTTTCTATATGACCGATCAGATGTCATTGCATCATAGGCGTCAGCGATAGCAAGAATGCGCGAGAGTAACGGGGTGCTTTCTCCATGCAAGCCTTGAGGATAGCCTTTGCCATCCCATCGTTCGTGATGGCAAAGAATATATTCGGCTATAGATTTGAGATCTGGTGAAGCCATTGCTATTCTATACCCAATTCCTGGATGTTTTTTCATCTCCAGCCATTCATTCTCTGTCAGTCCACTTGTTTTTGTTAAAATATTATTATCTATACTTATTTTGCCTATATCGTGCAGTGCAGAAAAAAGCTCTAAATCGTTAAGCTGAAGGTCGTTCAACCCCATTGCTTTGCCAAGTGATTTTGTCAGGCTGACCAGTCTTGACGCATGCTCTTCGGTTTCATGACTCCTTTCAAATAAAGAGGTTCTGAGTGATTGCAATAAGGAGCTATGATAACTATCCCGCTCGACAAGCTTTTGTCTGTACATGCTGTCTTCTGCTGATTTGGAAATGTATTCGAAATTCTCCGCGCTATCTGTTTTGGTATCATATCCTAGGGCCACACTCAATGTTAACCTCTCTTTGTTTATTTCGATTCTCGTTTCTTGACATGCTAACCTTATGCGGTTGACAACTATTTGAGCTTCACTACTGCTTGTCAGCGGCAGCAGAAGGGCAAATTCATCGCCTCCAACCCGTGCCACTACAGCATCTTTTCTCGTGTTGGTTTTAAGTATTTTTGCCGTTTCAATCAGAAATCGATCTCCCACCGCATGTCCAAATGTATCATTAATCAGCTTTAATCCGTTAATGTCCGAAACGATGTAGGATAATGGAAAGTGTTGTTCTGCGTTAAGGCGTTTGGATTCCTCTTCAAAAAACGCACGATTATAAACGTTGGATAATGAATCATGGAAACTCAAATATTCAATTCTGAATTCTCGCTCTTTTCGTTCTGAAATGTCCTGGCAAAAGGCAATCACGCAATTATCATTTATTTTTGCGCCGCTAAAGCTAACCCATTTCACTTGACCGTCTTTTTTTCTGATTCTATATTCCTCTTCGGCAAATCCTTTTTCCAATACTGAGCTGAAACCTGCCACACCCTTGCTTAATTCATCCGGCACTAAGCAGTCATTTGTGGATAAATTTAGTAATTCTTCTCTTGTATAGCCTGTCATTTGACATGCCTTTTGATTAACTTCAGTATATCGTCCGTAACGATTAGCGATGAATACACCCATTGGAGACATTTCGATGTATGCTTTGAATTTTTTATTGCTTTCCTGTAGTTCATTTTCACTCTTGTTGTATTTGACAATCTCTTGTTTGAGTTTCTGTGTTCGAATTTCAACCAAGTCCTCGAGTTTTTTCTTTTGACTTTTGATCAGCATATTGTGCTCTTTTATTTTAGCCAACACTTTTAATTGGGTTAATAATAAAGAATCGTCAAATGGTTTGATTAAAAAAGCCTCTGCCCCTTCTTCAATGGCTTTTATTCTGACATTGGGATCCGTTTCTAAATCAATCACAAATAGGAGAGGCGCCATTTGTAATTCTACTTCTTTTTTAATCGTGCGGCTTATTTCCAAAGCGTTATCTTCAGCCATGGAAATATCGATTATAATAATATCGGGATCAAGTGCTTTTGCTAGCTTAACGGCATTTAAGCCACATGATTCAGAAGCCACTTCGGTTTCTGGAATCGCTTTTAAAATAGCAGCTGTGAAGGCTGTCAAGTTTTCTTTATCATTTCCAATGAGTAGAATTTTTAGCTTTTTAGTTTCCATAAATACGCTCCCTGTCTCTTCGTTTTATTTGTTTTTCACGCATTTCTGATGGCTGTAAATCCTGAGAGGATATCATTGAGTTCTTCGGTAATGCTGTTTTGTCTTTCTCTTCTGTATGAAAAATTCAATTCTTCTAAACGGTTATCGATGTTTTTTTCGGCTGATCGCATAGAAGCCAGTCTGCTTGCATTTTCAGAAGCCAAAGAAAAGCAAAAGGCTCGATAGAGGGTTATAAAAAAATATTGTCTGATTAAGTCCGAAACAATGTCCTCTTTTTCCACAAAATACGTGGGAATACTTTTTGAATCCCATTTGACTTGATCTTTTGCAAGTGCAAATAAATCAATGGGGAAAGGCAGCTCTACATCTTCAATAAATGTAGAATTATCAGAGGGTCTATTACGGCGGTTGTCAAGCTAGTTGTCGCATGTCCTAAAATATGTATCCGTTATGCCGTTTGATTTTTTTGAATAGTCTCTTGTGTTATTTTTTCAGGGTTTAGCCAAACTTCATCTTCTAAATTCCACACTCTGGTATGTTGACTCCATCTTTCTGGGTTTTTCAACCTTGCTTCTTCATA